>NZ_JBHWIO010000096.1:0-34421 GCF_042732075.1 Kitasatospora sp. NPDC059812 | reverse complement strand
CTTTTTTAACACCCCACCCCACACCACGCCCACCCCCCCCCCAATCTGGGGGTTTGGGTTTGGGGGCGGGCGCGGGGGGGGGGGGGGGGGCGGGGGGGGCCCCCCCCCCCCCGGGGCCGTGGCCGCTTGCCGACCTGTCCGGGGCCGGAATCTGGAGTGCGGCGGAACGACGCGCCTCGGCGTCCGGATCGGAGAAAACGACCCGGAACATAACGATCGCAACGTTACGATCGATATGTTTCGCGGTCAAACTTGAGAGCCCTAGATTTGCCGGGTCTTTACTTCAATAGCCCAGCGACCCCACCGCGGTGATATGACCGTTCTGACGAATATGAAAAACGCACAAATGCTCGTACTCGGTGATGTCGACTTCCGGGAGGGGGGCGAACTCGGTGAACCGCACCGCCTTCATCCGGTAGTCGACGGGGTGCGACAGCCGCCCCGCGCTCCGCAGCGCCGCGGCCTGTCGGGCCGCCTCCAGCAGCACCATGCCGGGCATGTGATCGGACGAGTGGTCGAAGAAGAACGGGTGTGCTGGGTCGGCCGGGCAGATCAGGAGCGCGTCGTCCGCCCGCGAACCGTCACTCGCCCGCGAACCGCCGCCCGCGCGCGTCACCAGCACGTCGGAGGGCAGGGCGACGCCGACCTCCGCCGGTGACGGGGGGTCGGGGGGCGGGCCGGAGTCCGCGGGATCCCCGGCCAGCGCGGTGCCGCGCAGGGCCGGGTAGGCGGGCCGTTCGACGAAGCGCGTGCCGCCCTCGATCCGGGCGAACACCACTCCCCGCGCGGAGCAGTCGACCCGCAGCCGCATGCCGGTGGGCCGGTGGTTTTCGGCCGAGGTCCGCAGGCCGTGCACCTGGGCCCGGCAGAGGACCGCCGCCGGGCCGTCGCCGCGCGGCTCGGCCGCCGGGTCGACCCGGCAGGACACGTCGGTGATCAGCAGGTGCGTGTCGGCCGGCACGCCGTAGTGGCGCAGCGGCAGGTAGATGCCCAGCTGGCGGGCGGTCTCCACGGCGATCAGCGGGTCGTGCCGCTCGCCGCGTCCGCGCGGGAAGGTGGGGTGGGAGCGGGGCCACTGGGCCGCCGCCTCGAAGCGGTCGCCGCCTCGGGCCCGGACGTCGGTCAGCAGCACCTCCGCCACGGCGGCGCGGTGGACCAGTTCGCGGGGGACCGTGCGGGACCAGCTGAGCGGTCGGGCAGGATGCCGGGCCGCCGAGGAGGGGAGGAAATCCAGCATCTTCATATTTACAGAAAATATCAATCTCCTTGGTTTCGCATGTCGTCAGTTGGCGCTCCGGCCCGCGGATCACTACAGTGCGTGCGAAAAGCCGGGGTGATCTTGAAAAGGCAGAGGCGCGTGCAGAATCGGGCGGAGACGACACGGAGGTCAGTCCTCGAATCAGCTGCGCGATTGTTCGACGAACGCGGGTACGCGGGCACCAGCATCAGCGACATCAGCGCGGCCTCCGGCAGGACGAGCGGGGCCATCTACTTCCACTACACCAGCAAGGAGAACCTGGCCCGCGCCGTGATCGAAGCGCACTTCGCCACCTGGCCGGAGCTCGTCGCGCGCCACACCCGCACGCCGGTGCCGGCGCTGGAGCAACTCGTCCGGCTGAGCTTCGCGGTGGCGCGGGCCTTCCGCGACGACGTCGTGGTCAGGGCCGGCGCCCGGCTCTGGTCCGAGCGCGCGGCCATCGACGCCGACCTCCCGGTGCCGTTCGTGGGGTGGATCGACACCGTCCGGGTCCTGCTCGAACGGGCGGGCAGCGAGGGCGAGCTCGCCGCCCGGGTCGACCCGTCGACCACGGCCCACGGCGTGATCTGCGCCTTCTTCGGGCTGCACACCGTCTCCGACGCGATCGACGGACGGCGCACCATCGAGGAGCGCCTGTGCGACCTGTGGGAACTGCTGCTGCCGGGGCTCCAGAAGAACCCCGACCCGGCCGCCCTGCTCGCCTCGGTCCGGCCCAGGCCGTCCGCGCGCGCCGACGGGTGGGGAACCGGCGGGAATTGACGCGGAATCGACCCCCCGCCTTCCGGGAGGAGGCCGCGCGCCGGGCACCGGGCCATAGCATGGTTCACCACGTCCGGGGCCGGCGGTGCGGCGGAGAAGAGGCGTCAGGGCTATGGCAGCGGTTCAATGGGCGGCCGGGCCGTCCGGTCAGGGGTCGGTCCAGGTACTGGAGTTCCTGTTCGCCTTCCTGCTCTCCGGCCTGATCGGGGTCGAGCGGCAGATCCGCCAGAAGTCCGCGGGCCTGCGGACGTACACGACGGTGGGCAGCGGCGCGGCGCTGTTCACCCTGGTGAGCAAGTACGGTTTCGCCGACGTGATGCGCGCGGGCACCGTCGAGCTGGACCCGTCGCGGATGGCCGCGCAGATCGTGTCGGGGCTGGGCTTCATCGGCGCCGGGGTGATCTTCGTGCACCGGGGCTGGGTGCAGGGGCTGACGACGGCGGCCACCATCTGGCTCACCGCGGCGGTGGGCTCCGCCGCGGCCGCGGGCCTGCCGCTGCTCGCGGCGCTGACCGTCGCGGCGTACTTCCTCGCGTCCTACGCCATCAGGCCGTTGCTCAACCGCCTGCCCGCGCTGCACCGGCCCGCGGTCTCGTACCGCATCGTCTACCGTCCCGGCAGGGGGGTGCTGCGGGACGTGCTGGACCAGTGCACCCGGGCCGGCTTCGCCGTCTTCGAGCTGCGCACGCTGTCCGGCACGGACGGGGAACTCCCCGGCGAGGTCTCCGAGAAGCCCGTCGAGGTCGCCCTGTCGGTGCAGGGGCAGGGCGACGCCGGCGGGCTCACCGCGCAGCTCGCGGCCGTGGCCGGAGTGCTGACCTGCGTCCGCGGCCGGTCCGACGAGGAGTGACGTCCCGGCCGCGGGGGAGAGCGCGTCAGCGGGCGCCGAGGGCCGGCAGGCGCTCCATGATCCGTTCCATGCCGCTGGTCCAGTTCGCCTCCAGGGCGGCGACGGCCTGCTCCATGTCGCCGTCGAGGAGGCACTGGGCGATCCGCTCGTGCTCCTCGGCGGCGCGTTCGAGGATCTCGTGGTCGCCGACGACCACCCGCTCGTAGCGGTGGAGGGTGAGTTTGAGCGAGTCGATCAGCTCGCGCAGCCGGGTGTTGGAGCAGCCGGAGAGCAACAGCGCGTGCCAGGCGTCGTCGTAGCGCTCTATGGTGCCGTGCGGGGCCTGGGGCGCGGAGAAGGCGCGGGCCTCCGCCAGCAGCCGGGGCGCGATGGCCGAGAGGTGTGCGCGGTCGGAGGTCCGCAGCGCCAGCGACTCCAGGGCGATCAGGATGGCCGTGAGGTCGAGGAACTCCTGTCGGCCGGTGGGGGCGAAGCGAAAGCCCTTGCCGCGCTCGCTGGTGATGATGCCTTCGCGCTCCAGACTGATCAGCGCCTCGCGCAACGGGGTGCGGCTGACGCCCAGTTCCTCCGCGAGGTGGACTTCGTTGATCGACTCGCCGGGGGTGAACCGGCCGTGGCCCAGCCGCTCCAGGAGTTCGTCCTTCACCTGTTCGCGCAGCGGACGCCGCTCGATCGCCATCGGGCTTTCCCTTCTTCCTCGGTCCGTAGCGTACCGGCCGGGCGACTGGTCAGGCGGTCCCGGCGCCGTCCACGGCGATGATCGCGCCGCTGACGAACGTGGAGGCGTCACTGGCGAGGAAGGCGACCGTCTGGGCGATGTCCCGAGGCTGGCCGATGCGGCCGAGCGGTCGGTCGGCGGCGTCGGCGTAGAAGGCGTCCGGGCTCTCGCCGAGCTGGCGGGCCTCCTCGGCGAGCATACCGGTGTTGGTGTCGCCGGGGCACACGCAGTTGACGCGGATGTTGTCGGGGCCGTGGTCGATGGCCATGGCCCGGGTCATGTTGACGACGGCGCCCTTGGAGGCGCAGTAGGAGACGGCCCGGCCGCCGCCCCGGATGCCCCAGCCGGAGCCGGTGTTGATGATGCTGCCGCCGCCGTTCGCGGCCATCAGCGGCACGACCAGCCCGCTGAGCAGCATGATGGAGCGGACGTTGACGGCCATCACCAGGTCCCAGTCGTCGTCGGTGATGTCGCAGACGGTGGACCGGCGGATGATCCCGGCGTTGTTGAACAGCACGTCGACGCCGCCGTGCAGGTCGACGGCGGTGCGCACGGCCCGTTCGCAGTCGGCGCGTTGGGAGACGTCGCAGCGGACGAAGGTGCCGCCGGTCTCCTTGGCGGCCTGCTCGCCGCGGTCGGCGTCGAGGTCGGCGAGGACGACGGCCGCGCCGAGTTCGGCCAGCAGCGCGGCGGTGGCCCGGCCGATGCCGGAGGCGGCGCCGGTGACGAGGGCGCGCTTGCCGTGGAGGTCGATCACTGGGGGCTCCTCTTCAGGGGGTCTCAGGGGGTCTCAGGGAGGGGCGGGTCTCAGGCGGTCAGGCGGTAGACGGCGCTGGTGTGGCGGCCGGTGATCACCCGGACGTGCCCGGACAGGGCGTCGTCCAGCTCCGGGTCGCCGGTGTCCAGCAGCAGCGGGCGGCCCGCGAGGGCGGCGAGCTTCGCCTCGGTGGCGAGGACGAGCAGCCGCTCGCGGCCGGCGGCGTGCAGCAGTTCGGGGGTGAACTGCTGGTTGCCGCGGCCGAGCAGGAAGCCCTGGCCGCCGATCGGCGAGAGCGCGATCCACGGGGCGGCGGGCAGGGCCAGCAGCTGGTCGGCCCGGGCGTCGCGGATCACGACGCGGGCGGTGCCGCCGGGTTGGAGGCGGAGCACGTCGACGCCGGTCAGGCAGGCGTCCGCCGCGCCGAGTGCCGTGGCGACGGCGTGCGTCGTGCCGCCCGGGCCGAGGGCGAGCAGCCCGCCGGCCCCGACGCGCTCGGCGACCTCGGCGGCGATGCCGCCCAGCGCCTCGGAGTCGGCGGTGGAGCTGCCGGTCTTGCGCTGCTGGACCCGGGCGGGCAGGACCGGGACGGTCAGCCACCCGTGCAGGCGGGCGGACACCCGGCCCTCGCGTAGCGCCGCCTCGTCGCGGTCCACGACCTCGGCGGACGCGAGCCGGACGCCGCCGCCTGCCCAGGCGGCGGCCACCTCGGCGGCGGCGCGGGGGTGGACGGCGAAGACGGCGGAGTGCATCTTGACGCCGGCCGGGATGCCGAGGACGGGCGGTCCTGGCTCCGGACCGAGCGTGCCGAGAGTGCCGAGCGGGCCGAGTGCGTCGAGCGCGTCGAGGACGTCGCGGGCCGTGCCGTCGCCGCCGCAGAACAGCAGCAGGCCGGCGCCGGCCGTGACGAGGGCGCGGACGGCCGCGCGGGTGTCCGCCGCCGTGGTGTCCGGGCCGGCGGGCCGGTGGACCACCGTCGGGTCGAGGCCGGCCGCCCGCGCCGCGTCCGCGCCCATCGGCCCGGCCACCGTGAGCAGGGTCGAGTGCGGTGCGAGCACAGTGAATTGACGAAGCATCAGTTCAGCGCGGGAGGTCGCGGCGGGCCGGGCGCCGAGGGTGCGGGCCCGCTGCTGGACCTCGGTGCCGTCGCTGCCCTTGAGGCCGACTCGGCCCCCGAGTCCGGCGACCGGGTTGACCACGAGCCCGATGGTGGGGCCCGTCGTCGGACTCCCGACTGCCGGGCGGGCGAAGGGAGTTCGACGACCGGCCCCGGGGTCCGCCGTCACGGCCGCTCGCCGAGGACCTTGCGGCGGTAGGCGCGCCAGCTGACGGCCCAGACCGCCGGGTCGTCCAGCGGTTCGTGCCGGATGCGGTGCACGGTGGAGTTGTGCGGGGCCGTGCGGACGGTCTCCGGGTCCTCGTAGGCCTCGCGGGCGACCTCGGCGAGGATCGCGGCGTACTCGTCGAGGTCGGCGCGGGAGTAGGACTCGGTCGGCTCCAGCGTCATCGGCTCGGGGACGACGTACGGGTGGTGGCTGGTCCAGTAGTGGGTGCCGAAGTCGGCGGCGCGGTACCCGAGGTCCTCGCTGTGCAGGCCGGTGTCCTCGTTGAGCTGCTGCCAGCTGTAGCGGACCTGCTCGACGCGCGGCCGCCCCTTGGCGTAGGGCACGGAGACGCCGCGGATCCGCTGGACCTGGTGCATCAGGTAGTTGTTGTTGAGCACGGCGGTCTCGGCCACCTCGCGCAGCCCCGCGGCGCCCATCGACATGATCCAGGCGTAGGCGCGGACCAGGTTCGGGACGACGCCCAGGTAGGGGCGGATCTTGCCGATGGACTCCGGCCGGTCGTGGTCCAGGACGTACCGCTCGCCGTCGAACTCGACGGTGGGGCTGGGCAGGTGGGGTGCGAGCTCGGCGGTGACGCCGCAGGCGCCGGCGGCGGGGCCGCCGCAGGCGTGCGGGGTGGAGAAGGTTTTGTGCAGGTTGAAGTGGCACAGGTCGAAGCCGGCCTCGCGGGCCCGGGTGATGCCGAGGACGCCGTTGGCGTTGGCCTGGTCGTAGGCGCACAGGCCGCCGGCCGCGTGCACGATGCGGACGAACTCGGCGATCCGGGGGTTGTAGATCCCGGTGTCCTCGGGGTTGGTGATGAGCAGCGCGGCGGTGCGTGGGCCGACGGCGGCGCGCAGCGCCTCGATGTCGGGGTAGCCGTCCGCGTCCGGGTGCAGGGTGATCACCTTGAAGCCGGCGGTCTTGGCGCAGGCGGCGTTGGAGGGGTGCGAGAAGGCGGTGGTGATGACCTCGTCGCGCTGTTCCAGCTCGCCGCGGGCGGCGAAGTGGGCGCGGATGACGGAGACGTTGGTCCAGATCGCGGCGGAGCCGGCGCCGGGCTGCAGCGAGACCCGGTCCATTCCGGAGACCTCTTTGAGCAACTGCTCCAGCCGGTGGACGAGTTCGAGCACTCCTTGGACGGTCGAGGGGTCCTGGGCCGGGTGCAGGGCGGCGATGCGCGGGTCGCGGACGAAGGCGTCGTTGACCTTGGGGCTGTACTTCATGGTGCAGGTGCCCTGGCCGACGTCGACGTTGAGGTCGGCGCCGAGGTTCTCCTGGGAGAGCCGCAGGTAGTGGCGGAGCACCTGCTGCTGGCCGAGTTCGGGCAGCGCGGCCGGGGTGGCGCGGCGCAGCGCGGCGGGCAGGCGGTCGGCGGGGCTGCCGACGGCGGCGGTGACGCCGGGGCCGGGGGTCGGCGGCAGGATGCCGCGTTCGCCGGGCGCGCCCAGTTCGAAGATCAGTTTCTCGTCCCAGCGGGCCTGGTGGAAGCGGCGCAGGGCGGGCTTGGGGGCGATCCGCGGGTCGACCCCGCCGCTGGTCTGACTATCCGTCACTTGACGATCTCCTCAAGGGCGGTGGCGAGGCGGTCGATGTCGGCCTGGTTGTGGAGCTCGGTGACGCAGTAGCGGCCCTCGTGTTCCCCGGCCGGGGTGCCGGCGTGCAGGCCGCGGGCGAGCAGCGCGGCGGAGACCTCGGCGGCGGTGCGCCCGCCGGTGTAGCGGAGGGTGAAGTCGGCGAAGTGGACGGCCTCGGGGTCGGCGAGTTCCACGCCGGGGGCCTGGGTGAGGCGCCGGCGGGCGTAGGCGGTGTTGGCGAGGATGGTCTCGCCGATCTCGCGCATGCCGTGCGGCCCCATCAGCGAGAGGTAGACCCCGGCGGCGATGCCGTGCAGGGCGGCGGCGGTGCCGACCCACTCCTTGCCCTCCTCGCGCACGGCGAAGGAGGTCCGCTCGTAGGCGACGTCGCCGAAGCCGTACTCGCCCGGCACGTCGGTGGGGGTGAGGCCGAAGAGGCGGCTCGGGTACTCGGCCACCAGGCGTTCGTCGTCCGCGCTGGCGATGAAGCCCGCGTTGCCGCCGCCGAAGCTGGGGTGGATGCCGAGCGGCTGGAGGTCGCCGCAGGTGAGGTCGGCGCCGAAGGAGGCGGGCGGGGCGAGCACGCCGAGGCTCAGCGGGTTGGCGCCGATGACGGCCAGTGCGCCTGCCTGGTGGGCGAGTTCGACGTACTGCGGCAGTTCGGGGTCGATGCGGCCGCAGTGGTCGGTCAGTTCGGCGAAGACGGCGGCGGCGTCGCCGGCGGCGAGGGCGGCGCGGACGGACCCGGGTTCGGCCGGGACGGGCACGAGGTCGTGGACGCCGCGCACGTAGTCGCGGATCCGGGAGAGCTTGTCCGGGTCGAGGTCGCCGACCAGGAGGAGGCGGCGGCGCCCGGTGGCCCGGCCGGCCATCCGCAGTGCGGTGGCGGCGGCCTGGAAGCCGTCGTAGGTCGGCACGTTGACGACGTCGACGGCCAGCAGTTCGGCCATCAGCGACTGGTACTCCCACAGGGCCTGGAAGCGGCCGTGGTCCTCGTACGGCTCGCCGGCGTAGGCGGTGAGGAACTCGCTGCGGTTGACGACCTCGTCGACCACGGCGGGCACGTGGTGGCGGTAGCAGCCGGCGCCGAGGAAGCTGCGGCCGGGCGGGACGGCGGTGTTGCGGGCGAGCAACTCCTCCATGTGGGCGACCAGTTGCGCCTCGGAGTCGAGTGGCTCGGGCAGTCGCAGCGGGCGGTCCAGGCGGAGCTCGGCGGGGATGTCGGCGTAGAACTCCTCGACGCTGTGCGCGCCGATCGCCGCCAGCATGGCCTTCTTCACGTCGGGGGCGGCGTTGGGGATGTACGGGTGGGTCCGGGGGGCGCGTGCGGTCATCCTGGCACCTTCCGCGATTTCGGTCACAAGCCTTGACGGCACTGTGTGTGCTGAGTTCTGTATACAGCATTCGGCATTCACTCTTCAGGAGGCAAGATGTCGGGAGGAAAGAACTCAACCGGCACCCGGCACAGACGCCTTGACGCTCCGGCGGGCAACCGGACCGGATCCGGACCGGGCCCCACCCGGCGCCGGGTCCTCGGCGCCGGGCTCGCGGGCGGCGCGCTGCTGCTGACCGGGGCGACGGGCTGCGCCACCGGCGGCGCCGGCGCCCCCGACGCCAAACGGCTGGACGCGAGTTCGGGCGGCAAGGCCGCCGGGAAGATCACCATCTGGTCCTGGGACGTCGCCGCCAAGGCCATGCAACGGCTCGGCAAGGCCTTCGAACAGGCCCACCCCGGCACCACCGTCGACGTCGTCGACATCGGCTACGACAACGCCTACGACAAGATCACCGTCGGACTCGGAGCCGGCAGCGGACTCCCCGACGTACTGACCGTCGAGGGCCACCGAATGCCCACCTACATCGGCAACTTCCCCCACGCGCTGGTGGACCTGACCAGCCGGGCCGGCGGCCTCGCGAAGGACTTCGCACCGTCCGTCTGGCGCACCGTCACCGACGCGGGCGGCCGCGTCCTCGCCCTGCCCTGGGACAGCGGCCCGTGCGCCCTCTTCTACCGCCGCGACCACTTCCAGCAGGCCGGAATCGACCCCGCCACCCTCACCACCTGGGACGACTACCTCGCCGCCGGCACCACCCTCAAGGACCGCACCGGCAAGAAACTGCTCATCCTGGACGCCAAGCAGGACAGCATGTTCGCCCTGCTGCTCCAACAACAGGGCCAGGGCTGGTTCGTCGACGGCAAGGTCGCCGTCGCCTCACCCGCCGCCGAACGGGCGCTCACCCTGATGAAGCAACTCGTCGACCGGGGCCTGGTCGACTTCGAGAACGGCTGGGACGGCCTGGTCTCCGGCACCCACGACGGCAAGGCCTCCACCACCCCCACCGCCGCCTGGTGGGACGGCACCCTCACCGGCGACATGGCCGACCTGAACGGCAAGTTCGGCGTCGTCCCCCTGCCCGCGTTCGACCCCGGCGGCTGCCGCACCTCCAACAGCGGCGGCTCCACCCTCTCCGTCACCGCACAGAGCAAGAACCCCGAACTCGCCTGGGAATTCCTCTCCTTCCTGCTCGCCGACCGGGCCAACCAGGCCTCGATGATGGAGCACGAAGGCCTCTTCCCCGCCTACCTCCCGGCCCTGGACGACCCGTACTTCCAGCAGCCGGACCCGTACTACGCGAACCAGCCCGCCATGCGGCTCTTCGCCGACCTCGCCCGGTCCATCCCCACCGTCGAGACCACCGCCGACGACTCCAAGGCCGGCGACATCGTCAACACCGCCGTCAACCAGGTGCTGCACAACGGAGCCGACCCCGGCACCGTGCTGCGCTCCGCCGCCCGCCAGATCGCCACCGCGACCAGTCGCCAGCCGGCCCCGTAGGGACACGCGCCATGACCAGTCTCCAGGCCCCCGCCCCCCGGATGGCCGCCGCACCCGCGCGCACCACGCCCACCCGGCGACGACGGCTGCCACGCTCCGCGGCCTGGCTCTTCGCCGGGCCCACGGCCGTGCTCTTCATCCTCTTCTTCGCCTATCCGCTCGGCGCCAGCCTCTACCAGAGCTTCACCGCCCGCCGGGACGGCGCCACCGTCTGGGTCGGCCTGGACCAGTACCGGCGCATGCTGGACGACCCGGCCTTCCTGCACTCCCTGGTCAACACCGGGATGATCCTGGCCGTCCAGGTGCCCGTGATGATCGGGCTGGCGCTGGTGCTGGCCGTCCTGCTGAACCAGTCCTGGCTGCGCTTCCGGGCCGGCTGGCGGGCCGTCTTCTTCCTGCCCGCCGTCACCACGCTGGTCGCCTACGCCGTCGTCTTCCAGGTGCTGCTGCGCACCGACGGCGGCCTGGCCAACCAGCTCCTGCACGCCCTGGGCGCCGGCCCCGTCGACTGGCTCAACTCGCCCACCTGGGCCCGGATCTCCCTGATCGGCTCGGTCACCTGGCGCTGGACCGGCTACAACGCCGTCATCCTGCTCGCCGGCCTGCACGCCATCGGCCGGGACCAGTACGAGGCCGCCGCCCTCGACGGCGCGGGCACACTGCGCACCTACACCAGCGTGATCCTGCCGCAGCTGCGGCCGGTGGTGCTGTTCTGCGTCATCACCTCCACCATCGGCACGCTCCAACTCTTCGACGAGAACTACGTGCTGACGCGCGGCGGCCCCGGCGACGCGACCCTCACCCCGGTGGTCTACCTGTACAAGGTCGGCTTCCAGCAGCTCGACTTCGGGTACGCGGCCGCGATCGCCTGGGTCGTGGTGCTGGTCATCGCGGCCGTCTCCCTCCTCCAGTTCCGGTTCTACGGAAGGGAACGCCGCCGATGAGCGCCACCTCCGCCCGCCCCCGGCCCGCCCGGCCGGCGGCCGTCCGCCCACCGGTGGCCCGGCCGCTGACCGCCCGGCTCGGCCGCGGCGCCGTCCTGGCCGTGCTCGCCCTCGGCGCCGTCGTCAGCCTGGTGCCGTTCGCCTGGATGCTGATCGCCAGCACCCACAGCAGCTCCGAACTCTTCCACTCCCCGCCGCCGTTCCTGCCCGGCGGGGAACTGCTGCGCAACCTGGCGCACCTCCAGCAGAGCATCGGCTTCGGCCGGGTGCTGCTCAACAGCCTCGGCGTCGCCGTCGTCTACACCGCGCTGAGCTCCCTGCTGTCGGCCATGTGCGGCTACGGGCTGGCCAAGTACCGGTTCCGGGGCCGCGGGCTGCTGCTCGGGCTGGTGCTCGCGACCATGATGATCCCGCTCCAGGTGCTGCTCGTCCCGCTGTTCCAGATGATGGCCAGCGTCGGCTGGATCGACAGCTACCAGGCGGTCATCCTGCCCTTCCTGGCCAACTCCTTCGGCATCCTGCTGATGCGCCAGGGCTTCCTGGACTTCCCCGACGAACTCCTGGAGTCGGCGCGCATCGACGGCTCCGGCGAACTGCGCACCTTCTACCAGGTCGTCCTGCCGTGCGTGCGGCCGCAGCTGGGCGCGCTCGTGATCTTCACCTTCATGGGCCAGTGGAACAGCTTCATCTGGCCGCTGCTGATGCTCAACACCGAGGACAAGTACACCGTGCCGGTGGCGCTCAACACGCTGACCGGGCTGACCCACGTCGACTACTCCGGCCTCATGCTTGGCTCCCTGCTGGCCACCCTCCCGCTGGTGCTGCTCTTCCTGGTCTTCCAGCGGCAGTTCGTGGCCGGCCTGCTCGGCGGAGCGCTGAAAGGATGACCCCCCGCATGACCCCCCGCATGACCTCCCGCACCCCTTCCCGCGCAGGCGCACTCACCCGCGTCCCCGGCCTCCTCTACGGCGGGGACTGGAACCCCGAGCAGTGGTCCGAGGAGGTGTGGGCCGAGGACGTGAAGCTGATGGCCGAGGCCGGCGTCAACCTGGTCACCGTCGGGGTCTTCTCCTGGGCCCGGCTCCAACCCGCCGCCGAGAGCTGGGACTTCGGCTGGCTGGACCGCCTGCTCGACCTCGTCCACGGCCACGGCATCGCCGTCGACCTGGCCACCGCCACCGCCTCGCCGCCCGCCTGGCTGGTCCGCGCCCACCCCGAGCTGCTGCCCGTCACCGCCGACGGCGTCCGGCTGGAGTTCGGCTCGCGCCAGCACTACTGCCCCTCCTCCGCCGTCTACCGGGCCGCCGCCGCCCGGCTCACCCGGGCCCTCGCCGAGCGCTACCACGACCACCCCGCACTCGCCCTGTGGCACATCCACAACGAGTACGGCGACCACGTCCAGGAGTGCTTCTGCCCCGCGTCCGCCGCCGACTTCCGGCGCTGGCTGCGCGAGCGGCACGGCGACGTCGACGAACTCAACCGCTCCTGGGGAACGGCGTTCTGGTCGCAGCGCTACGGCTCGTTCGACGAGATCGAACCGCCGCGCGCCGCGCCGGGGCCGGTCAACCCGACCCAGCTGCTGGACTGGCGCCGGTTCTGCTCCGACGCGCTGCTGGCCCTGCACCGCACCGAGAAGGCCGTCCTCGACGAGGTCTCACCGGGCGTGCCCGTCACCACCAACTTCATGTCGATGCTCAAGTCGCTGGACTACTGGGAGTGGAGCCGCCACGAGGACCTCGTCTCCGACGACGCCTACCCCGACCCGGCCGACCCCCGCACACACGTCAACGCGGCCATGAACTACGACCTGATGCGCTCCCTCAAGGGCGGCAAGCCGTGGCTGCTGATGGAACAGGCCCCCTCGGCCGTCAGCTGGCGGCCCGTCAACCTGCCCAAAAGGCCCGGCCTGTACCGGCTCTGGTCGCTCCAGGCGCTGGCCCGGGGCGCGGACGGCGTGCTGCACTTCCAGTGGCGCGCCTCCGTCGCCGGGGCCGAGAAGTTCCACAGCGCGATGCTCCCGCACCGCGGCACCTCCTCGCGCGGCTGGCGGGAGACCGTCCGGTTCGGGGCCGAGCTGCGTCGGCTCGGCGAGATCGCGGGCAGCCGGATCCGCGGGCGGGCGGCCGTCCTGCTCGACTGGGACAGCTGGTGGGCACTGGAGCTGGACGACCACCCCTCCGCGCGGATGCGCTGGCTCGACCTGCTCCGGCCCTGGTACGCGGCCCTCCACGACCGCGGCGTGACCGTCGACTTCGTGCCGCCCACCGGCGACCTCGACGGCTACCGGCTGCTGCTCGCCCCCAACCTGTACCTGCTCGACACCGCCACCGCCGACCGGCTCACCGCCTTCGTCCAAGCGGGCGGCCACCTGGTCTGCGGCCCGTTCAGCGGCATCAGCGACCGGCACGACCACCTCCACCCCGGCGGCCACCCCGGGCCGCTGCGGCCGCTGTTCGGCCTCGTCGTGGACGAGCACTGGCCGATCCCCGACGGTGCCGCCACCACCGTCCGGCTCGACGACGGCGGGCCGGAGCTGCGCGCCGAGCACTGGAGCGAATGGATCGACACCGAGGGCGCCGAGACCGTCGCCCGCTACGCCTCCGGCGAGCTGGCCGGCCTGCCCGCCGTCACCCGGCACCGCCACGGCACCGGCAGCGCCTGGTACCTCGGCTGCCACCTCGGCGCGGACGTCGGCCGGGTGCTCGACCTGCCGCTCGCCGAAGCCGGGGTGGGCGCCGAACTGCCCGGCCTGCCGGCCGGCGTCGAGGCCACCCGCCGCCGCGCCGCCGACGGCACCGACTACCTGTTCCTGCTCAACCACGGCCCCGCCGCATGCCGGGTGGCGCTGGACCGGCCCGGCACCGACCTGCTCACCGGGGCCGACACCGGCCGGGGCCTCACCCTCGCGCCGCTCGGCGCCGCCGTCGTCCGCGTCCCCGCGGCCGGCCCCGACCCGGCCTCCCCACCTCCGTCTCAGTCCACGCCCCCGTCCACGCCCGCCGAGGAGCGCACATGACGCCGTTGTCCCGCCGCCGACTCCTGGCCGCCACCGCCGCCACCGGCACCGCCCTCGCCGTGGCCGGCGGCGTCGCGCTGACCGCCCACGCCGACGACCGGCAGGCCGCCCCGTCCGACCTGCCGGACCTGTCCGACCTGGCCGACCCGTCCGCCCTCTCCGACCGCTACGCCGACGTCCTCGACCTGCACGGCACCCCCGCGCAGGCCTACCCCGGCGACGCCACCGGCAACAACCCGATCAACGTCTTCGCCGACCTCGGCGCCTGGCACGCCTACGCCCTGCCGCGCCCGCAGGACCCGCTCGGCGGCTTCACCGGCCCGCTCCACCTCGCCCAGGAATACCCGTGGTGGCTCAGCGACGGCCTCAACCGCCTCCAACTGACCGAGCAGGGAAGGATCCTGGACCTCGCCGCCGGCGGCGCCCCCCGGCTCACCTCGCTGCCCGGACTGCTGCGCCAGTCCTACGACCTCGGCGGCCGCCTGGCGCTCACCCTGGAACTGCGCTTCGCCGGCAACCGCACCGCCCTGGTCAGGGCCCGGCTGGCCAACGGCGGCCCGGCCGAGCGGAACCTCCAGGTCGCCTGGACCGGGACCCTGCTGCGCCCGGCCACCGGCCCCCAGCGCGACGCCCCCGCCCTGGTCGCCGCCGAACGCGGCATCGCCGTCCGGTTCGCTCGGGTACGGCAGACCTGGGACTACCTGACCGACGGCACCGAGCGCTTCGAAGTCCGCCACGCGGCGCCGGTGCGCACCACCGTCAGCGGCGACGGCCACCGCACCGAACTGGCCGGGGCCGTCCGGCTGGCCCCGGGCGCGGCCCGCACCCTGGACTGGGCCGAGAGCTACACCTTCACCGACGCCGAGCACGCCCGCGCCGTCGCCGAGGCGGACGCCGCGCTGCGCGCCCCCGACCGGGTCGCCACGGCGGGCGCCGCCCGCTGGGCCGGATACGTCGCCCGGGCGACCGAGGGCCTCCCGGCCGCGCGCCGCCGGACGGCCGTCAAGTGCGTGCAGACCCTGGTCACCAACTGGCGCAGCCCGGCCGGGCGGATCCGGCACGACGCCGTCACGCCCACGCTCTCGTACAAGTGGTTCAGCGGGGTCTGGGCCTGGGACACCTGGAAGCAGGCCGCCGGCACCGCCGTCTTCGCCCCCGACCTGGCCGCCGACCAGATCCGGGCGATGTTCGACCACCAGATCCGCCCCGACTCCGCCGACCGCCCGCAGGACGCCGGGATGATCCCGGACTGCGTCTTCTACAACGACCCGAGCACCGGCGGCGGCAACTGGAACGAGCGCAACTCCAAGCCCCCGCTGGCCTCCTGGGCCGTCTGGGAGGTCTACCGGCACGGCGGCGACCGGGCGTTCCTGCGCGAGCTGCTGCCCAAACTGACCGCCTACCAGGACTGGTGGTACCGCACCCGGGACCACGACGGCGAAGGCCTGTGCGAGTACGGCGCCACCGTCGACCCGGGCAACGCCGCCCCGGCGGACTGCCTGGCGGCGGCGGCCTGGGAGTCCGGCATGGACAACGCGCCGCGCTTCGACGCCGCCCTCGGCGCCGTCGTCGTCGCCAACCGCAGCGCGCAGGGCGCCCTGCTGGGCTGGTCGCTCACCCAGCGCTCCGTCGACCTCAACGCCTACCTGGCCGCCGACCACCGGGCCCTGGCCGCCATCGCCGCCGAACTCGGCGACCGCACCGCCGCCCAGCGGCTGCGCGGACGGGCCGAGGCGATCGACCGGGCCGTGCGCGACACCATGTTCGACCCCGCCACGGGCTGGTTCCACGACACCGACCTGGCCACCGGCGCCCGCCTCACCGCGCGCGGGCGCGGCATCGAGGGCGCGATCCCGCTCTGGTCCGGCACCGCCTCGCCCGCCCAGGCCCGTGCGGTCCGCGGGCTCCTGCTCGACCCGGCCGAGTTCGGCACCGCGCTGCCGTTCCCGACCGTCGCCCGCAGCTCGCCCTCCTTCGACCCGGCCGGTTACTGGCGCGGGCTGGCCTGGATCGACCAGACCTACTTCGCCATCGAAGGCCTGCGCCGGTACGGCTGGAACCAGGACGCCCGCCGGGCGACGGACCGGCTCCTGGCGACGGCAGCCGGGCTCGGCGGCGACGGTCCGCTGCGGGAGAACTACGACCCGCTGACGGGGGAGGGGCGGAACTCGACCAACTTCAGCTGGTCCGCCGCCCTGCTCCTGCTGCTGCTCCGCGCCTGACCGATTTGGCCCCGGCCTGCCACGTCCTGGCATGATCGGGGCATGGTCGAACGAGTCATTGCAGCGTGTGACGGAGCAGCCAAGGGCAACCCCGGTCCGGCGGCCTGGGCCTACGTGGTGGCGGACGCCGCCGGGGTGCCCCAGCGCTGGCAGGCCGGTCCGCTCGGGCACAGCACCAACAACGTGGGCGAGCTGACGGCGCTGGAGCAGCTGCTGGCGTCGACGGACCCGGCCGTCCCGCTGGAGGTCCGGCTCGACAGCACGTACACCCGCGACGCGGTGACCAAGTGGCTGGTCGGCTGGAAGCGCAACGGCTGGAAGACCGCCGCCGGCAAGCCCGTCGCCAACCGCGAGCTGATCCAGCACATCGACGAGCTGCTGACCGGGCGGGACGTCACCTTCGTGTACGTCCCCGCCCACCAGGTGAACGGCGACCCGCTGAACGCCATCGCCGACAAGGCCGCCAGCGACGCCGCCCGCCAGCAGCAGGCCGCGGGCGGAACCGCCGCCGACCTCCCCGAGCCGGACCCGGCCCGGACCACCCCGGCGCGGGCCGCCCGCCCGGCCTCCTCGTCGGTCTCCTCGTCGGCGGGTTCGTCGGCCGGCTCGTCCGCGGCGAAGAAGCGCTCCTCGGGCGGTTCGCGGACCCTGGCCGCCCGCTTCCCCGGCACCTGCCCCTGCACCCGCTCCTACGCCAAGGGCGAGACCATCACCAAGGTGGGCAGCAGCTGGGGACACCCGGAGTGCGCGGGAGCCCACGCGTAGGTCCGGTCCGACGCCGGGCGGGCCGACACCGGCCCGCCCGGGTCGCACTCACCCCTGAGGTGGAGCCGGGTGGAGAAGCACTCCGGCGAATTCTCCACCCCCGCGCCGAGGCTGACGACACCTCAGCAGTCCTAGCGTCGGACGCATGACCCGACCTACCGGCCGCACCACGGCCCGCGCCGGCGGCGCGCTGCTCACCGCCGCCCTCCTGCTCGCCGCACCACTCGCACCGACCGCCGTCGCGGCCCCGGCGGCCCAGCTCTCCTGGGGGCCCTGCCCCGCGCCGACCCCGAACGCCAACGGGGTGCCGTTCCCCCGCGACCCGCGCCAGCAGTGCGCGACCCTGCGGGTGCCACGGGACTACCAGCACCCGGACGCCGGCACGATCACCCTCACCGTCTCCCGGCTGCGCACCGCCGACCCCGCCCACCGGCGCGGCACCCTGGCCGTGGTGCCGGGCGGGCCGGGCGGCTCCGGACTCGACTACCCGGGCGAGATGGCGAAGCTGCTGCCGGCGGACGTCCTGCGCTCCTACGACCTGATCGGCTTCGACGAGCGGGGGGTGGGCAACAGCACCCCGGTCCACTGCGACCTGTCCGCCGCCGACCGGGACGCCCAGCTCAACTACCCCTTCCCCGGCCCCGACGGCTCGATCACCGCCAACCTCGACCAGGCCCAGCGGGTGGCCGACGGCTGCGCGGCCGCGAGCGGCGGCTACCTGGCCGACGTGACCACGGCCAACTCGGCCCGCGACCTGGACCGGATCCGGGCCGCCCTGCGCCTGCCCCGGATCTCCTACCTGGGTAGCTCGTACGGCACCTACCTCGGCCAGGTCTACGCCACCCTCTTCCCCTCGCACACCGACCGCGTGGTGCTGGACAGCACGGTGCCGCCGGGCGGGCTGGAGCAGGGGTTCAGGCTGTTCAGCGAAGGCTTCGCCGACTCCTTCCCGGCCCTGGCCCGCTTCGTTGCCGCCCAGGACGCCACCCTGCACCTCGGCGCCACCCCCGAGGCGGTCCGGGCGAGCTACCTGCGGCTGGCCGGCGAGGTCGACCGCGACCCGCTGCCGCTGTCGGGCGGCCGGCTGCTCACCGGCGGCGGCCTGCGCAGCGTCGTCTACGCCTCGCTGGTCAAGCCGAGCTACTACCCCCTCGGAGCGCGGGTCCTGCAACTGGCCGAGGAGCGCGACACGACTCCGGCCCAGGCCCCGGTTACGGCTACGGCTCCGATGCCGGCGGGCGCGGGTACCGGCGGCTCGGGTGCCAGCCCGCTGCCGCAGGTCATCCCCGACAACTTCCTCGCGGCCCAGTTCGCGGTGATCTGCGGCGACTCGGCCTGGCCCCGCGACCCGGCCGCCTACGCCGCCCGCACCGCCGCCGACCGGGCCCGCTACCCGCTCACCAACGGCATGAGCGGCAACGTCTGGCCGTGCGCCTTCTGGCACTACGGCCCGAAGGAGCCGCCGGTCCGGGCCGACCCGGACGGCCCGCGCAACATCCTGATGCTGCAGAACCGGTACGACCCCGACACCACCTACAACGGCGCCCGGCAGACCCAGCGCGCCTTCGGGCACCGGGCGGCGATGGTCACCTTCGACACGACCGCGCACGGTGTGGACTTCACCGACCCCCGGGTGCTCGCGCCGTTCACCGCCTTCCTGCTCGGCGGCCGGCTCCCGAGTTGAGCAGACGGCGGGTCGGGCCCCGACCCGGGCCCCGACCGGCCGTCCGTACGTCCGCTCAGGGCTGGGCGAGCCCGCTGCGGGCACCGTTCTCGGCCCGGACCGTGAGGGCGGCCGGCACGGACAGGCGTTCCTGGTGGTCCGGCGGGTAGAACTGCCGGGCCCAGTGCCGCAGGGCGCCGATCGGCCCGTCGCCCGGGGCGAGCCGGGGCGGCGACAGGTACTTCTTGGTGGACCAGATCGGGAAGTCGGCCGCCGTGAACTCGCAGCTCCGCTTGAACATCGGACCCGCCAGCAGGCTCGACAGCGACCGGCTGACCGCCCTGCCGAGCACGGGCGGTAGCCGGGACGGCTCGTCGAAGGAGAACCGGCTCGCCTGCCGGAACTGCATCCGGCCGGGCGCGACCATGGTGGCCATCACCAGCGAGCACATCTTCAGACCGAGGGCCGGGGTGTGCACGTCGGTGTGCAGGCAGGCGAGGCCGTAACCGTCGACCTCGATCTCGACCTGGCGCCGGCCCAGCAGCGGGAAGTCCTCCTGCACCCGCATCGAGACGTGGAAGCGCGTGCCGTCCCAGTCGATCGGGGCCGCTAACTCGCCGCTGGGCCAGCCGTGCAGGGTGACGAAGTGGCCCAGGTCCACCGCGTTCTCCATGACGTCCTGGGCGTAGCCGGCCATCTCCCAGGCGGCGTGCCGGGGCGGCTGGTGCCCGAGCGTGTGCCACGCCGGGATCTCCCAGTCCGGCTGCCGGCCGTCGTGGTGGCGCCAGACGAAGACGGCGTCGTTCACCTCGCGCACCGGGAGCTGCGCCAGGGAGGCCTTCGGCGGCGCGGAGCCGTACCCGGTCCGCACGCACCGGCCGTCCGGGTCGAAGGCGAAGCGGTGGAAGGGGCAGACCAGGTCGTCGCCCTCCACCTCGGCGAGGCCGAGGTGGGCCCCCAGGTGCGGGCAGTAGGGGCGGATCGCGCGGATCCGCCCGCTCCGCAGCCGGTACAGCACGACGTCCTCCCCGGCCAGCCGGCGGGTGAGCACCGTGCCGGGCTTGAGCTCGTCGGCGAAGCCGACCGAGGCCCACCCGTCCGGGTACGGCAGGCCCGGCGGCAGCGCGACGTCGCCCGCGGTCGGGCCCTCGCTGATGGGCTGGACGCGCTTTAAGGACTCGTGCATGAACTCTCCTCCTGGCCTGCCCGGCTCCGATCTCGGCAGCTCAAGCCGGCCCTCCCGGGCAATTCGCCTCCGAACGGAACGCCCCGCATGCTAACCGCAGATCGATGGGGCTCGCACGAACAACATGGCTGACACCAAGGAAGTCTGATGAGTCATCAGAAAATCTCCGATGCGGCCTTCGACGGCCGGACGGCTGAGCGATTCCCGGGCGGCCCGATCCACCGCAACGCTGCGCAGCCTGCGCGTCTGCGCCACTGCCCTGGACTTCGGGACGGTGGCAAACACATTGAGAGGTGGGCGAGTTGACACGGATCCTGGTCATCGGCGGCGGCGGTGCCCGGGCCGGCGGTGCCCGCCGAGGAGGCCGCCGCGACGACCCCGGCCGGGCGTCGCGGACTCCTAGCGATCCACCGCTTCGACAGCGCTCAGCGGGGCCGCCAGGTCCTCCAGGCTGCGCCGTTCCGCCCGCACGCCGATCGCGGCCTCGACCAGCCCCGCGGCCGTCATCAGCGCCGCCCCGATGCAGAACGCGAGCGTGGTGTCGGAGACCTTCCCGCTGCTCACCAGGCCGTTGAAGAGCAGCGGGCCGCTGATGCCGCCGACCGCCGTGCCGACGGCGTAGAAGAAGGCGATGCACATCGCCCTGGTCTCCAGCGGGAAGATCTCGCTGACCGTCAGGTAGGCCGCACTCGCCCCCGCCGAGGCCAGGAACAGCACGGCCGTCCAGCAGGCCGTCATGCCGGCCGCGCTCAGCGCGCCCTGCTGGAACAGTGCGGCGGTGCCGAACAGCAGCACGCCGGAGCCGATGTACGTGCCGGCGATCATCGGCACCCGCCCGACCGAGTCGAAGAGGTGGCCCAGCAGCAGCGGGCCGAGGAAGTTGCCGACCGCGATGACCGCGAAGTAGTAGCCGGTGTCGCCCTCCGGCACGTCGAAGTAGAGGGTCAGGATGACGGCGTAGCCGAAGGTCACGGCGTTGTACAGGAACGCCTGCCCGATGAAGAGCGAGAGGCCGAGCACCGTCCGGCGCGGGTAGCGGCGGATCACGGTGCGGGCGATCGTGACGAAGCCGAGCGGGCCGCGCTCGCGGATCAGGATCGGCCGGTCGGTGACGGCCGGCAGTGGTCGGCCGGTCTCCCGCTCCACGATCCGCTCGGCCTCGGCCACCACCTCCTCGGCCTCCGGCGCCCGCCCGTGGGTGAACAGCCAGCGCGGGCTCTCCGGGACGTGCCGGCGGACCAGCAGGATCACCAGGCCCAGCACGACACCGATCCCGAAGGCGAGCCGCCAGCCCACGTCGGTGGCGAACAGCGCGGTGTTCAGCAGCGCGACGGAGGCGAAGGCGCCGAGCGCGGCGCCGATCCAGAAGCTGCCGTTGATGATCAGGTCGACCCGGCCGCGCACCCGGGCCGGGATCAGCTCGTCGATCGCCGAGTTGATCGCCGCGTACTCGCCGCCGATGCCGAACCCGGTGAAGAAGCGGCAGAGGAAGAAGAACCAGGCCGTCCAGGACAGCGAGGTCACGGCGGTCGCCGCCAGGTAGACGGCGAGCGTCACCATGAACAGCTTCTTGCGCCCGAGCCGGTCGGTCAGCCAGCCGAAGAACAGCGCGCCGGCGCAGGCGCCCGCCACGTACACGGCGGCCGCGATCGTCGTCACCTGCGTCGTCGAGATGGCGATGCCGCTGCCGGGCTGCGCGAGCCTGGCCGCCATGTTGCCGACGATCGTCACCTCAAGGCCGTCCAGGATCCAGACGGTGCCCAGGCCGATCACGATCCGCCAGTGCCAGCGGGACCACGGCAGCCGGTCCAGCCGGGCCGGCACGTTGGTCTCGATGACCCCGGTTCCGGCGGACCCGGACCCGGCTTCGGCCCCGGGGGCCGTACCGCCGTGCGGGTTCCGCGCGGATGACTTCGCCGGATCGGCCATGCGGGGCTCCTTCGCTCGCCGTATCGAGGCGCCCCGTCTGCCCGCTTTCCGCAGGATCGAACGCGGACGCCCTCTTCGCTACGCTCGGTGAGCTTCGACGCTCCCTCCGTCATCATCCCCCGAGGGCGGAGGCGCCGCCCGGGGAGGCGTTCCTTCTGGCGGGCGGCGGCGGGCGGCGGCGACGGGCGGACCCGGCTGTGGAAGGCGTCCGGGCTACTGCTCGACGTACTTGCGCAGTACCTGCTGGTAGTCCGCGAACTCGGGCTCGGTGTGCAGCTTGGAGACGTCCTTCTTCAGGTAGACCATGCTGGGGCAGCTGGGTTTGGCGCTGCCCAGCAGCTGTTCGGTGCCGACCTTCTTCCCCGTCCTGGCCTCGTACACGGTCACCTCGTACTTGCCGCGGTAGAGCTTGAGGGTGTCCGAGGTGAACTTGCAGTCGGTGAGGAACTCGCCCTCGTCGGGTGAGTCCAGGCAGGCGATCAGCTGGACGCGGTACGGGTCCAGGCGGGTCGCGCTCCAGTAGTCCGGCGAGCCGGCGGTGGGGGAGGCGGGGTGCGAGGAGCCGGACTCGCTGAGGGTGAACATCGCGACCGGGTGCGGCCCGGCGCCGGTGTGCTCGGCGGTCTTGGGGAAGTACTTGCGCGCGATGTTCGACGCGCAGCCGGCGTCGAGGTCGGAGAGCCGGCTGAGTGCCTTGTCGCTCGCCTTCGGCTCGAAGATCACCCAGTAGACGCCGTACCCGAGGACTCCGACCATCGCCAGCGCGACCACCCGTGCGGCGATCGTCCGCCCCTTGCGCTGGCCGGGTGTCAACTGCCGTGCGGCGCCGGTGGCGGCGCGCTTCCTGGTCGCCACGGCGTAGGCGATGAAGAGGATCGGGGACGCCGCCACGACGGCGAACAGCACGCCGATCGGGGCGTTTCCACCGTTGAACGCGATCATCGAGAAGACCACCGAGATCGCGGCGAGCAGGACTATCAGCTTGGCCATGAACATGCCCTCCCACAGGTCGACAGCAGCCGCGAGACTACCGCTGCCGGGGCGGGGCGCGGGCGCCCGCACCCGGTCCGGACGCGCCCCCGGGGCCCGGCCGCCGTCGCCGCCCCGGTTTTCCGCCGGAATTCCACCCGTATTTCCGCACCATCGGTGATTTTCTTCCCCGCCCCTTTCCGGAGCCCATGCGAAGTCGATTTCCGGGGGTGGTGGAGCCGGGGTCGAGAGGTGCTGGAAAGGGCTTTCCGGCGGGGGTGCGGTGTGTTGTGGTGGGGTGGTGGAGGAGCCGGGCCGCACCCCCGTGGCGGCCAGGCCCGGGCGGACAGTCGCTGGTGGGCGGCGTAGACGCTCGCGCATGGATGTGAGTGCGGTGGCTATGGTTCGCCGACTCGGGGTGGATTTGAATGGTGCCATGACGACGAACCGACCGGGCTCGCAGAGCGGTAGGGGCCCGCGGATCGCGTCGGACCTCCCGGGCGCCGCCGGCGCCTTCGGGGGGTCGGTTCCGTCAGTTTCCTCCGTCTCTCCGAATGAGGTGCTTGTGATGACTCGTCAGGGTGTTGTGGATCTTCCGGTCGGTGCTGGTGTGGTGCTGGTGGTGGGTGGGACGGGTAAGACCGGTCGGCGGGTGGCGGAGCGGTTGTCGGGGTTGGGGTACGGGGTGCGGGTGGGGTCGCGGTCGGGGGCGGTGGCGTTCGACTGGCATGACGAGGGGACGTGGGAGGCGGCGCTGGAGGGGGTGAGTGCGGCGTATCTGACGTACTACCCGGATCTGGCGTTTCCCGGGGCGGTGGAGGCGGTGGGGGCGTTCGCGCGGTTGGCGGCGCGGCGGGGTGTGGGGCGGCTGGTGCTGCTGTCGGGGCGTGGTGAGGAGGCGGCGGAGGCGGGGGAGAAGGCGGTGATGGAGTCGGGGGCCGCGTGGACGGTGGTGCGGTGCGCGTGGTTCAACCAGAACTTCAGTGAGAGTTTCTTCCTGGATCCGGTGCTGGCGGGGGAGTTGGCGTTGCCGGTGGGGGGTGCGGTGGAGCCGTTCGTGGATGCGGAGGACATCGCGGAGGTGGCGGTGGCGGCGTTGACGCAGGCGGGGCATGCGGGGGAGGTGTACGAGTTGACGGGGCCGCGGTTGCTGTCGTTCGCGGAGGTGGCGGTGGAGTTGTCGCGGGCGACGGGTCGTGGGGTGCGGTTCGAGGCGGTGTCGGAGGCGGCGTACCGGGGGGTGTTGGAGGAGGCGGGTCTGCCGGGGGACTTCGCGGAGCTGTTCTCGGTGATCCTGGACGGTCGTAACGCCTCGTTGGGGGACGGGGTGCGGCGGGCGCTGGGGCGTGAGCCGCGCGACTTCGCCGACTTCGCCCGCGAGGCCGCCGCCTCGGGCGTGTGGAACGTGTGAGCCGGCTCGCCGGCGGCGGCCCGAACAGGCCGCCACCGGGCGGGCGTTGGTCGTGTATCCGGACATAACAGTGGAGGTTTGGCCATGTCGGACGGCAAGCAGGTCTGGTCGAGTGAGCAGGGTGTGGGCGCGCTGCCCGGGCACATCCGGGGCTTCGGGCTGATGCACGTGGCGATGCGCCGGGACGCCGCGCGGCTGAGCGCGGCCGCCGCCCGGGGTGCGTCCGCGGGCGGCTGGGGGCCCTCGGCGGCTCTGGCGGACTGGTTCGGCCGACTGAGGGCCGTCATCGACTGGCACCACCACAGCGAGGACGAGATCCTCTGGCCCTTCCTGCGCGAGCGGCTGGCCGGCTTCGACGGCGGCGGCATCCTGGAGCAGGACCACGAAGCGCTCGACCGGACGATGCGCCGGGTGGCGGAGGTGCTGTCCGCCCGTCGGATCGCCGAACTGCCCGAGGCCGCAGCGGGGTTCGAGAACCTGATCCGCGAGCACCTGGGGCACGAGGAGCCGGTGGTGTTCCCGGCTCTCGCGGGCCTGCCGGTGGACGAGTACCTGCGGGTGGAGCGGCGGATCATCCAGAGCGCGCCGGGGCAGGTCATGACGTACCTGCAGCCGTGGATGTTCGACGGCGCGGACGCGGCGTCCGTGCGGGCCGTGTCGGCCACCATCCCGGGCCCGGTGCGGCTGATCGGCCGTACGGTGCTGGAGCGCCGGTACCGGCGCACCCTGAACCCGGTTCTGTGACCGTCGGCCCCTTCCCAACTCCTCCCGGCACCCTCCGGTGCCGCAAGTGCCCTGGCGCGTAGTGGGGTTCCGGTTGTCGCGGTTCCGTTGCGGGTGGCACCGCACGGTGGGTGGTGTCGTTCGTTCCGCTGTTCGCCGGCACCGCGCCCTGCGGGGCCGGGAGAGTGAAAAGGGGTCCTGTGATGCGTTCGGATCAGAGGTCGGCACCGGTGTCGTACGCCGTCCCGTCGGCCATCGGCGGTGTGCGGCCGGGGAGTTCACCGCACGGCGGAGCCGCCGGGCAGGGCCGCGCCGCCGGGCCCGTCCTGGCGGGCGCCACCATCGCGATGGGCCTGATGGCGGGCCTGTTCTTCGCCTTCGACGTGTCCGTGATGCCCGGCCTCGCGGCCGGGGACGACCGGACGTACGTGACGGCGATGCAGCACATCAACTCGTCGATCGAGAACGGGATGTTCGGCCTGGTCTTCGTCGGCGCCTTCGCCGCCACCGGCGTGGCGGCCTGGCTCCAGCACAAGGCGGGCCGGCGCCAGGCGGCGCTGTGGGCGGCCGGGGCGACGGTGCTGTACGTGGTGGCGCTGATGGTCACGATGGGCGTCAACATCCCGCTCAACAACGAGCTGGCGGCGGCCGGAGACCCGTCCCAGATCCACGACTTCGCGGGCGTGCGCGCCAAGTTCGAGGGCAGCTGGGTCGCTGCCAACATGCTCCGCACGCTGCTCTGCACGGCGGGCCTGGCGGCCCTGAGCCGCTCGCTGGTCCTGCACGGCCGGTTCAGCCGCCTGGGCCGCTGAGCGGCCCGACCGCGCGCGCCGCAGGGCTGCGCGGCCGCGGGGATGCCCGTCCGCCTCGTGCGGGCGGGTCTTCGTGCGTTTTCGGGTGCGGTAGGCCCGGTGGCGGGCCTGGTGGTGGGGCGCCCGAGTGCGCCGGGGCGTGCGCCGG
The DNA here is from genome assembly GCF_042732075.1 of Kitasatospora sp. NPDC059812. Taxonomy (NCBI): domain Bacteria; kingdom Bacillati; phylum Actinomycetota; class Actinomycetes; order Kitasatosporales; family Streptomycetaceae; genus Kitasatospora; species Kitasatospora sp. NPDC059812. The sequence continues at coordinate 8,552 of NZ_JBHWIO010000096.1, read as the reverse complement.
TGCGCCGGGCCAGTGCTGTCGGTCAAGTCGCCTGGGGCGTCCTGGACTTGGCGATCCGGGGGCTATGGGTGGAGCATGGGCGGGCCCGGTCGTTGCGGCGCGCTTGCGCCGCTGCCGGGCCGTACGGTGGTCGGCGTGTCCGGTGAGCTGGAGAGGGGGCGGGGTCTGTGGTGGCGGTGGTACGTCCGTACCTGATCCGGGGGAGAGCGGTTCCCCTGGCCAGATATCTGGCGGAGGAGGACATCGAGGGTCTGGTGGCGTGCTCGTGCATCGGGAACGAGGTCACGATCGACCTCGTGGACACCCGGATCCTGGTGACCCTGGCGGACGTGGCCGGGGCGGTGCGACTGAACTTCGACATGGTCCAGGACGGTCCGGCCAAGGCGCGTTCCTGGTCCCGGCGCCTGCCGGGCGACGCGGGGCCGGGCGAACTCGCGGCGCGGATAGCCGTGGACGTGCGGACGCTGGCCCGTGAACTGGCCCCGCTGCGGCGCAACCCCCCGCGCAGGCCGGGAGAGAGCGGGCGGTAGGCACGGCGACGGCCGGCGCGCCGCGTCGACGCGCTTTAGAACGTCACCAGCCAGGACAGGCTGCCGGTCAGGTGCTCGCGCAGCGCCGGGTCGATCACCGCCGGGGTGGGGTCGGTGGCGACGGCCGTGAGCAGGTGCGGCCGGGAGCGGGGGCCGCCCGGGCGGAGGGCGGCGAGGTCGGGGGCGGTGCGCCCGCGCTGCCCGGGCAGCTCGCGCCCGTCCAGGAACCAGCGCAGCCGGGTGCCCGGGACGGGCAGGTCGACGGTGAGGCGGCTGGCGGAGGTGAGCCAGGTGTCGGTGGAGACGGGACTCGTCAGCGGGGTGGCGTGGCGGTAGAAGCCGGCGATCATCGCCTCCCGTCCGGGCAGGTTGAACTCCCGCCCGAGCGAGCGCATGATCGAGTTCTCGGTCGGCCGGTACAGCCCCGTCGGGTAGTAGCCGCCGCCCTCGTACGCGCCGACCGTCCCGCCGTCGGGGGACGTCCGGCCGAGCCAGCGGGACCACTTGGTGCCCTGGGCGCGCATCCGGTCGGCGGTCAGCGTACTGATGTTGGCCTCGGCCGGCTCCGCGCCCTGGTAGGTGCCCTGGCCGTCGTACGCGTACTCGTCGGCGAGCTTGCCCAGCGAGTGCCCGGTCTCGTGCACCGCGATCTGCCCGGACTTCGCGTTGCCGCCCGCCACGGTGGCGATGCCCTCGTAGCCGAGCGAGGACTTGACGTCGTTGTAGCCCGCGCCGCCGTACTTGGTGCTGTTGGCCACCACGATCACCAGGTCCGCCTGCGGGGCCTTGGCCGCGTAGCGCTCGACCGCCTTCTCGTCCACGCAGAGCAGCCGCTCCACCCCGTCGCACCAGAAGTACGAGCCCAGCGCGGTGTGCCGGACGGTCGTCTGGTCCGGATCCCCGGAGACGCCCGACTCGGGCGAAACGGCCGACACCGCCCAGACGTTGAACAGGTTGCGGTAGGTGGCGTACGGCTCGACGGCGGTGATCTCGCGCCACTTCTCGGCCGCGTCGCTGCGGAACTTCTCCTGTTCCTGCGCCGCGTAGCCGTCCCCGATGACCACCACGTCGAGCTTGGCGGCCGGATCGCCGTTGCGCACCAGCGCGGTGACGTCGCCGTCGTCCTGCATCGGGGCCACGCCCTGGATGCGGGGGCCAGCCGTGTACGGGGAGCCGCCGGGGACGAGGGCCCGGGATATGCCGCCGTCCTCGCCGAACACCTCGACGGGGTGCCGGCCGTCCGTCGGAGCGGCTGTGGGGGCGGCGCCCGTCGTGGTTCCGGGCGGGGCTGCGGGTGCGGCCAGCGCGGGGGCGCCGCCGAGGAGGGCCGCGGCCAGGGCGGCGGTGAGGAGGGTTGCGGCGGTTCTGGTCCTGCGGCTCCTGGTACTGCTGGGCATGGGTGGCCTCCCCGGTGGTGGCGTGAGCGGGAGGTGGCAGCCTATTTCCCACGTTGAGAACCTGACAACCTGTGAGGGGCATTCCGGATCCGCTCCGGGCCGCTACTCCACGGACATCCCGCTGATGACGGAGACCGCGAGCAGCCAGGCCAGGACGGCCAGGGTCACGGTCACGGGCAGCGGCCAGTCCATCAGGAGGAGCATGGCGGCACCCACCAGCGTGGTGACCGCCACGGGGACGGACATCCCGGCCGGGACCCACCAGGAGCGCACGTTCGGCCCGAGCAGGCCGCCCACGATCAGGGCCGTGCCCGCGCCGACCAGCAGCGCCAGCTTCAGGACGGCCAGCCACAGGGTGTGCGGATTGCGGGCCCGGTGCCCCTGGTAGTCGACCTCGACCACCTGGCCCCTCCAGACCGTCAGGTTCACGACCGTGTCGGTCCGCACGTCGTCGTAGAACGCCTCCCCGACGTCGTAGGCGCCGGTCGGAGCCTTCTCGCGGGCCACGGTCAGGGTGTACGAGGTCGAGTCGCCGTCCCGCTCCATCGCCCTCTTCGTCACCCGCCCGCTCTCCCGCAGCGTGCAGTCCACCCCGGGCCCGATCGCCGGAGCGCCGCAGACCGGGGCGCCGCGATACGCCCACCCCTCGTGGTACGCGCCGACGAACCGTGCGAACCCGAGGCCGACCGCGGACAGGCCGAGCAGCAGGAGCAGGGCCTGCGCCACGACCCGCAGCGTCAGCGCGGTGGCCCGCCCGCGCGGCCGGGCGTCCTGCGGGCCCGGCGGCTTGCCGAACAGAGCCATCGGACTCCCCCTCGTCTGGACGTCGGTCGCCATGCGGGCCGACGCCCCGGCACGCCGTCGGCGGCTCCGGGGGCGGCACGGACTTGGATGATGCCAGGGACAGGGGTAGGGCGGGAGGAACCCGGCACCGCTGTAACGGACTTGTGCCATGCCGGGGGCGCGGGCGGTGCGCCGGTGCCCGCGTGTTTTCGGCCGTTTCCGGGCGCGGGCGGACCACCTCGGCCGCCCCATCGGCGGTGCCCCGTCGCAGGAATTCGTGATCGACGGGCCAAGAGGCCTGACCAGGACGGGGTAGACGCATTTTCCGCCGTCATATGCTCGCGGACCCGACCGCTCCCTAAAGTCACCGCAGACAGAGCGCCGGGCTGCTCTCCGAGCCGCCGCCCGGCGCCCCCACGCGCACCACCGACCCCGAGGACGGACAGCTGTGAACAACCGGACCAGGAACAGGATCGCGGGCGGCCTCGCGGCGTTCGCCGCGGCCACGGCGCTGGGCCTCGCCGCGGCCCCGGCAGCACAGGCGCAGACCGCCTCCCCGGACGCGCTGCAGAGCATCAACTGCAGCACCGGCACGTTCGGGAGCGACGGCACCCAGCAGTACTTCAACATCTCCTGCTCGGGCACCGGAACCACCAAGTGGTGGGTCAACGTGAGCTGTTCCGACGGCTCCACCCGCACCGTGGGCCCGTACACCACCTTCCTGAACGTGCGCGTCTACTGCCCGCCGAACACCACCGCCCTGAGCGGCTGGGTGAGCTACACCCCCTGAACCCGGTGGCGCCGGGCGGGGGGGGGGCCCCCCCCCCCCCGCCCGGGCGGCGCGCGCGCCGCCCCCCCCCCCCCCCCCCCCCCCCCCCCGCCCCCCCCCCGCCCCCCCCCGCCGACCCCGACCCCGACCCTGGCCCCGACCTCGCCCGGTCTGGTTCGCGGTCACACGTCCCAGGTGACCGGGAGGCTCTTCACCCCGTAGATGTCCGCGGTCTCCGGCCGCAGACCGACCTCCTCCGCCGGTACGGCCAGGCGCAGCGTGGGGAAGCGCTTGACCAGGGCGGTGATCGCGACGCTCAGCTCGACGCGGGCCAGCTGCTGCCCCAGGCACTGGTGGACGCCGTGGCCGAAGGCCAGGTGCCCGCCGTACTGCCGTCGGAAGTCGAGCACGTGGGGATCGGCGAAGCGCTCGGGGTCACGGTTGGCGGTGTTGTACGACAGGATGACCGTCGTGCCGGCCTTGATGGTCTGGCCGCCCACCTCGACGTCCTCCAGCGCCGTCCTCATGAACGACTTGGCGACGCTCAGGTACCGCAGCAGTTCCTCGACGGCCCGGCCGGTGAGCGTGGGATCGGCGCGCAGGTCGGCCAGCTGCGCCGGGTTCTGCAGCAGCGCGAAGGTGCCCAGCGCCAGCATGTTCGCGGTGGTGTCGAGCCCGGCCGCCAACAGGATCAGGCTGACGCCCCTCAGCTCCTCATCGGTGAGGTCGCTGTCCATGAGGTCGCTGAGCACGTCGTCGGTGGGGTTCGCGCGCTTGGCGGCCACCAGCTCCGCGAGGTACCGCTGGGTCGCCGTGTAGGCCGCGATCAGCTCCTCGTCGCTCGTCTCCCCGTTCACGAAGGAGTCGATCTGCTCCTGGAAGGAGCCGCGGTCCTCGTACGGCACCCCCAGCAGCTCGCAGATCACGATGGCGGGGATGGGCTTGGCGAACGCGGTCACCAGGTCCGCCGACGGCCCGGCCGCCTCCATGGCGTCCAGGCACTCGGCGGTGATCTGCTCGATGCGCTCGGCGAGCAGCCGCATCCGCCGCACGGTGAACTTGCCCACCAGCGGCTTCCGGTAGCGCCCGTGCTGCGGGTCGTCCATGAGGAGGAACTCGCCGGGCGGCGCCGGAGGAATCTCGAAGTCGCCCACGTTGATGAGCTCCTTGCGCGAGCTGAACCGCGGGTCGGCCAGGACCGACCTGACCAGCTCGTACCCGGTGATCAGCCAGCCGGCCGCCCCGCCGGGGTGGGTGTAGCGGCTGATCGGTCCGTGCCGTCGGGCGTCGGTCAGCTCGGCCGGCGGGTCGAAGGGGCAGCCGGGCGGGCGCGCCGTCGGCAGCGTCGTGACGGTGTGGACGGATTCACCCATGACCGTTCCTCATCTCGCGGAAATGCGTCTTCGGGACTATTCGAAAGCTACGTTGCATTCAGCATGGTCGCAATCGGGTGAAGGAGTATTCCCAGGTGAACAGCCGTAAATTGATGCAATGACGCTGAAGTCGAATGCAATGCCGCATTGCAATGAATGAATGCGAAGGCAATACTGGCGGCATGCCAGGAGGACGACTGACCCAGCAGGACCGCCAGCGCATCGCGGCCGGACTCGCCGACGGGCTCTCCTACGCCGAGATCGCCAGACGGCTCGACCGGCCGACCTCGACGATCAGCCGGGAGATCGGACGCAACGGCGGCCCCAGCGGCTACCGGCCCGAACAGGCGCACCGGGCGACGGTCCAGCGCGCGCGGCGCGGCACCCCGGCACCGCCACCCGCGGACGGGCCCTCGGGCAGCCCGACAGGAGAGGAGATCATCGACATGGCGGTCAGGACGGGGCTGCCGAGGATGACGGCGCGCGTGCACGTCGACCTGCTGCTGTCCGAGGACGGCAGGCGCACCGCGGCCGAGCTGACCCGCAGGCTGAACGTCAGCGCGGCCTCCGTCTCCGTGGCCGTGAACTACCTGGTCCAGCACGGGTACGTCCGACGCGAACGCGACCCGCAGCGGCGTCGCGACATCTACGTGGTCGACGACGAGGCCTGGTACCACTCGATCATGATCGGCTCGCGGGAGACGCTCGGGACGGCCCAGATCGCGATGACGGCCGCGGCGGAGTTCGGGCCCGACAGCCCCGTGGGGCAGCGGCTCGCCAGGGGCGGGACGTTCCTGGAACGCGTCATCCAGGACATGGTGGAGTCCGCCGACCGCTGGCGGCACCTCCTGACGTGAACTCCTGACGTGACCTCGTGGCGTTGCGTCAACTCGCTTTCCCCGCAGGCCAGGTGCCCGTCCGGACCGGTGAGGGGAGTGCCGGCCCGGCCGACTCGGCGCCGGGGTAGATTCCCGGGCATGACGACCACCGACCCGCTGAGCCCGGTCTCCCGTACGGCCCTGTCCGTCGCGCTGGTGCGCGCCTACGAGAGCTCCCGCCCCGAACCGCTCTTCACCGACCCCTACGCCGCCGCCTTCGTCACCGCCTCCGGCATGCCGATGCCCACCTCGGGACCGGCGAGCGGCCTCGCCAAAGGCCTGGTGGTCCACGGCATCCTGCGCACCCGCTTCTACGACGACCGTCTGCTCGCCGCCGGCGCGGACCAGGTCGTCCTGCTCGCAGCAGGCCTGGACGCCCGCGCCTACCGGCTCGACTGGCCGTCCGGCACCCGCCTCTTCGAACTCGACCTCGCGCCCGTCCTGACCTTCAAACAGCACGTCCTGGACGAACTCGGCGCCGACCCGGCCAGCGAACGCACCACGCTGCCCGGCGACCTGCTGGACTCGGACTGGCCGCGCCGCCTCGTCGAAGCCGGCTTCGACCCGGAGCGGCCCACCGCCTGGCTGGCCGAAGGACTGCTGGTCTACCTCACCGCCGACCAGGCGGCCGGCCTGATCACCGCCGTCGGCACCCTCTCCGCGCCGGGCAGCCGACTGCTGCTCGAAAAGGGCCGGGACGTGACCAGCACCCCGCAGGACCCGACCCTCGCCCACATCACCGACCTGTGGCAGGGAGGCCTCGGCCCCCAGACCCACGAGTGGCTCGACGCCCACGGCTGGACCACCCGGCTCACCCTGCTCGACGAGGTCGCCGCCGCGTACGGCCGCCCCTTCCCGCCGGGCTCGGGCCCGAGCACCACGGGGTTCATCGAAGCGGTGCGCACGGCCGACAACGGCCCGGCGGGCCCCGCCCGTTGAGGGCGAGCGCCCGGGCGGGGCAGGTCCATGGGCCGGGGCTCCCTGTCCTGTCCCTCGGATCGTCCCGCTGACCGGATCCGTCAGCTGTCCCCTCGCCCCCTCGCCCCCGTGTCGGCCTCGCTCCTCTGCCGCACGTGGGGGGCGGGGCCTGTAGGCCCTGCGGCGGCCGGTTCGCGGTTCGGTGGTGCTTCGGTACTGCGGTGCTGCGCGCTCAACCGGTCGTCGTCCCGTGCGGGATGGTGAGGGTCGTGAGGAGGATGGCACCGGTGGTGGTCCAGCGGCCCTGGCAGCGACCGGGCAGGTGGGGGTGGTGGGCGGTGAAGGTGCGGTCGGGGTGGAGGCGTACGGAGATGCCGGCCAGACCGGTCCAGCGTCGGGTGAGCGGGTAGCAGGCCTTGTAGGTGGCCTCCTTGGCGCTGAAGAGCAGTCTGTCCCAAGGGACTTGGCCGTGAGGTAGCCGGTCGAGCCGGTGACGTTCGTCCTCGGAAGCGGTGAGGGCGAGGACCCCGTCGGGGAGCGGTAGAGCAGGCTCGGCGTCGATGCCGAGCGAGACGACATCGGCCGTGTGCGCCGCAGCGCAAGCGGTGTAACCGTCGCAGTGGGTGATGCTCCCGACGGTCCCCGACGGCCACTCGGGGGCCCCGCCCGGCCCCGGGAGGAGCGGGACCGGCGGGTGGCCGAGCTGGGCGAGAGCGCGACGGGCGAGCGTACGGGCGGCGGTGAACTGCCGCTGCCTGCGGGGCGATCGGCCACTGATGTGGGCGCGCTCCGCAGGAAGGAGCGCGCCCTGGGGCGGCGGCCCGAAGGCCTCGGTGCAGTGGACAGTTGGCGGCAGGAGCCTGCCCAGCTCGGTGGTGAGGGTGGTGGTGGTCACCGCTGCGAAGTGAGTGTGAGTTGGTGGATCTGGCGGGCGAGTTGGTGAGGGGCTTCGAGCGGGAGGATGTGGCCGGCGTCGGAGAGGGTGTCGACGGTGGTGTTGGGGAGGTGGGTCTGGAGGGTGCGGATGTGGGTCTGGCCGACGGAGGTGTCGTGGGTGCCACGGAGGATCGTGGTGGGGGTGGTGATGTGGCGGAGGTGGGGGGTGTGGTCCATGGTGCTGGTGGAGGCGAAGGTGGTGAGACGGGTGTGGGGGTCGGTGTTCGCGAAGAGGCGGCGGTTGGTCTCCTGGGTGTGAGCGGGGGTGTTGGGGTGGAGGGTCTTCTTGAGGAGCTGGCGGCCGAGTCGGGGGTTCCTGAGGGCGCGCTGGAAGGCCTTCGTCTTCATGATGCGGAGTTCGCCCGGAGGGGTCTGCTGGTCGTCGGCGGCGCTGGCGGCGAGGAGCAGGCCGACGAGGCGCTGGGGCGCGGTGCGGGGGGCGTCGGCGTAGAGCTGGGTGGCATAGGCGAGCGCGGCGTAACCGCCGCCTGAGTGGCCGGCGACGACGACGGGGCGGTGGGGGGCGAGGGCGTCCGCGACGGTGGCGAGGTCGTGCCCGAGTTGCTGGATGGTGAGGGCGTTGGAGCCAAGGGTGCTGGTGCCGTGGCCGCGCTGGTCGTAGGCGGCGACGGTGTGGCCCTGGGCGGCCAGCAGCCGGGCGGTGGCGTGCCAGACGGTGTGGGTGGCGCCCCAGCCGTGGGCGAGGACGATCAGGGGCGTGGTGGTGGCGGTGGTGTCGTGGGGGTCGATGTGGGCGGGGTGGTGGATGGCGACGGTGAGGCGGGCGCCGTCGGGAGTGGTGGTGGCGAGGTCGGTGATGGTGACTTCGGCGGTGGTGGTCACGAGGTGCTCCTGTCTGCGGCTGTGGCTCGCGTGAGTTGGTGGTTGAGGTTGGTGAGGGCGTTGTGGGTGGCTTTGGTGTGTTGGTTGGGGATGGTGTGTTTGGGGAGGAGGGTGGGCCATCCGTG
>NZ_JBHWIO010000095.1:5460-34467 GCF_042732075.1 Kitasatospora sp. NPDC059812 | reverse complement strand
GGCGGCGCTGGCTGGGCAGGACGAGGGTGACGACGGTGCCGGACTCGCCGGCCCGGGCGGTGCGGCCGCCCCGGTGGAGGTAGTCCTTGTGGTCGCTCGGCGGGTCGAGGTTGACGACCAGGTCGAGGCCGTCGATGTGGATGCCGCGGGCGGCGACGTTGGTGGCGATCAGCGCGGTGACCTGGCCGGTGCGGAACTGCTCCAGGGTGCGGTTGCGCTGGGGCTGGGACTTGCCGCCGTGCAGGGCCGCGGCCTTGACCCCGTTGGCGAGCAGGTCCTCGACCAGCGCGTCGGCGCGGTCCCGGGTGTCGGTGAACATGATCACCCCGCCGTCGCGGGAGGCGATGTGGGCGATCGTGGCGTTCTTGTCGTGGTTCTGCACGTGCAGCACGTGGTGCTCCATGGTGCTGACCGCTGCTGCGGACGGGTCCACCGAGTGGGTGACCGGGTCGTTCAGGAAGTGCCGCACGAGGCGGTCGACGTTGCGGTCCAGGGTGGCGGAGAACAGCATGGTCTGGCAGCCTTCGGCGACCTGTTCGAGGAGCTCGGTGACCTGGGGCAGGAAGCCCATGTCGGCCATCTGGTCGGCCTCGTCGAGGACGGTGACGCCGACCCCGTCCAGCTGGCAGTCGCCGCGCTGGATCAGGTCCTTGAGCCGGCCGGGGGTGGCCACCACGACCTCCGCCCCGCGGTTCAGCACCTGCGCCTGGCGGCCGATCGACATCCCGCCGACCACGGTCGCCATCCGCAGCCGCACGGAGTGGGCGTAGGGGGTGAGCGCCTCGGTGACCTGCTGCGCGAGCTCGCGGGTGGGGACCAGCACCAGGGCCAACGGGCGGCGGGGTTCGGCCCGCTGCCCCGCGGTGCGGGCCAGGACGGCGAGACCGAAGGCGATGGTCTTGCCGGAGCCCGTCCGGCCCCGGCCGAGTACGTCGCGGCCGGCCAGCGAGTTGGGCAGCGTCGCGGCCTGGATGGGGAACGGCGAGGTGACGCCCTGGCGGGTCAGCGTCTTCAACAGGGCTGCGGGCATGTCCAGTTCGGCGAAGGACTCGACGGCCGGCAGGGCGGGAGTGGTGCTCACCGGCATCGCGAACTCGCCCTGCGGGGAGGAGTCCTGGCGGCGGCCCCGGTCGGAGGAGCGCCGGCCGCCGGCCGGACGGGAGCCGTAGAAGGAACTGCCGCCGGAGCGGGAGCCTGCGCCGGAGCGGGAGTTGGCGTTTTGGTACGAGGAGCGACTGGAGCGGTTCACGTGGAAACCTTCCTCAAGGCGGCGCGTCACGAGGAAGGCCCCGTGGCGCGGGGCGCCGACGGAGACCGCAAGGGAACGGGCCGGAAGTGTGACGGGCGGAGCGTGGACGGTAGAACCGTGCGGCACGTCACCTACGGTCGGCGCTCACCCGGGAGGGGCGGGAGCGAACGACCTCGAACCGTGAGCTGTCACGGCAGGGCGCCGATCCGGACGCGGAGCTGTGGGTCTCGCGTGGGGATGGCCGCCGGTGGCGGAGCCAGGGGGCCTGAGCGGCCGGGAATGCGTCCGTGACGCAATGCCGAGGGGCCCGCACCGGGCAACATGTACGCGGTGCGGGCCCCTCGCTGCTAGGCGGGTGCCATGGCAGAAAAACTACAGCGGGCGAATGTTCTCGGCCTGCGGGCCCTTCTGGCCCTGCGTGACGTCGAACTCGACCTTCTGGCCCTCGAGCAGCTCACGGAAGCCGTTGGCGTTGATGTTCGAGTAGTGGGCGAAGACGTCCGGGCCGCCACCCTCCTGCTCGATGAAGCCGAAGCCCTTTTCCGCGTTGAACCACTTCACGGTGCCATTAGCCATAAAAATAATCTCCTTCAAGGGCTGTCCGAAGCCCGCACCATGCAGGCTCCGAGTCGCCGCGATGAGCACCCACCCGGGGAAGAGCCGGGAAACAAAAATGCGCCTGCAAAACATCAGCAGGCGCACACAAAGTCCATGGGAACCACTACTGCAACTCGTACGACTCTAGCAGGCTCGGGCCCGCCACGGGCGAATTTGTCGCCCCGGGTTTCGCGGGAGCCTCCCCCGGGGCTGCCGGATTTCGGAAAGACCGCCCTTGCCCTCTCCGGCGCCAACGGCAGGAAGTGTCAATTCTGCCGCCTCGGATGACGGACTTCGCGGAGTTCGCCGGAGCTGGACGGGGTGTCGCGACAACCGCTGGAACCCGAGGCGAGCGGCGGACTGTCACAGGGCTGTGACACGGCGGGGTCCGCCTCCCAAGGAGTTCCTCATGACGCGCACGTAACGTCGCGCACGACATGGCGGAGAAGCGGGAGGCGATGGAGATGCGGAAACTGGGGCACGGAACGCGGCTGATCGGGGTGAGCGTGATCGCCGGGATCGTGGCGGCGGGCATAGCCCTGCCCGCGGTGGCGGCCGCCGGGCTCGGCGCCCGGTCGGCGGCCGACGACTTCCAGAGCCTGCCCGACGACTTCAAGACCCCGGCGCTCTCACAGGCCTCGACGATCCTCGACGCGCAGGGCGGCACGATCGCCACCGTGTACGACCGCGACCGCACCGTCGTCCCGGCGGACCAGATATCCCCGCTGGTGAAGACCGCACTCGTCGACATCGAGGACAACCGCTTCTACGAGCACGGCGCGATCGACCTCAAGGGCGTGCTGCGTGCCCTGGACAAGAACGCCACCTCCGGCGGCACCGCGCAGGGCGCGTCCACCCTGACCCAGCAGTACGTGAAGAACGTCTTCGTCGACGAGGCGGGCGACGACCCGCAGAAGGTGGCCGAGGCGCAGCGCCAGACCGTCGGCCGCAAGATCCAGGAACTGAAGTACGCGATCAAGGTCGAGGAGACCCTGAGCAAGGACCAGATCCTCACCAACTACCTGAACATCACCTTCTTCGGCGAGAAGGCCTACGGCATCGAGTCGGCAGCGCGGCGCTACTTCGGCGTGCACGCCAAGGACCTCACCCTGCCGCAGGCCGCGCTGCTCGCCGGCCTGGTGCAGTCGCCCACCGGCTACGACCCGACGGTCAACCCGACCGCGGCGAAGGACCGGCGCGACACCGTGCTGCGCAAGATGGCCGAGTACGGGCACATCACCAAGGAGCAGGCCCAGCAGGCCATCGCGACCCCGCTCGGGCTCAACGTCCAGGCGCCGCAGCAGGGCTGCATCCTGGCCAAGCAGGGCGAGGGCTTCTTCTGCGACTACGTGCGCCAGACGGTGCTCACCGATCCGGCCTTCGGCAAGTCGGCGGCCGAACGGCAGGCGGTGTGGAAGCGCGGCGGCCTCCAGATCCACACCACGCTCGACCCCAAGGCCCAGGCCTCGCTCTACGCCTCCGTCACCGCCCACGTGAACGCCGGCGACCAGGCCGCGACCGCGATGAGCATCGTCGAGCCGGGCACCGGCAAGATCCTCGCGATGGGCCAGAGCCGCCCGTACGGCGTCGACGGCAAGCAGCACCAGACCCAGATCAACTACAACGTCGGCAAGGCCATGGGCGGCGGGCTCGGCTTCCCGACCGGCTCGACGTTCAAACCGATCGTCGCCGCGGCGGCCCTGGAGAACGGCATCTCGCCGAGCCAGAGCTACACCACCGACTACAGCATCCCGTGGCCGGCGATGACGGACTGCTCCGGCGGCCGGTTCCCCTCCGCCGGGCAGGTGCACAACGACAGCCAGAGCCTCACCGGCCAGTTCGACATGAAGACGGCCATGGCGCAGTCCGTCAACACCTACTTCGCCAAGCTGGAGGGCGACGCCGGGCTGTGCAACGTCGCCCAGATGACCAACAAGCTCGGCATCACCCAGCAGGCGGGCGGCGAGAAGCTCCAGGTCGTCCCGTCGATGACGCTCGGCAGCAACGACCTGACCCCGCTGGAGATGGCCGGCGTCTACGCGGCCTTCGCCGCCCACGGCACCTACTGCGCGCCGACCGCCATCGCCTCGGTGACAGGCCCCGACGGCAAGCAGCTCGCGGTGCCGCAGGCGAACTGCTCCGCCGTGATGTCGACCACCACCGCCGACACCGTCACCGCGATGCTCAAGGGCGTCGTCGAGGACGGCACCGGCCAGACCGCCGGCCTCAGCAGCCGCGACAGTGCCGGCAAGACCGGCACCACCGACGCGAGCCGCCAGGTCTGGTTCGTCGGCTACACCCCCGAGATGGCCGGCGCCACCGTCGTCAGCGACACCGACAACCCCAAGCCCCTGGACGGCCAGCGCATCGGCGGCACCGTCGTGGGCCAGGCCTTCGGCGGCACCCTGGCCGGCCCGATCTGGCGCGACGCCATGAACGGCGCCCTCGCCGACACCCCGGCGGGCGCCTTCACCCCGGTGCAGCTGCCTTAGCGGGCTCGTTCTGGGCGTGGTCGTTTTGAGCGTGCTCGTTTCGAGCGTGCTCGTTCTGAGCGGGGGCCGCGCCGACGGAATCCGGCGCGGCCCCCGCGAGCATCTGCGACCGGGGCCGCTCAGAGGCCGTGCCCCTCCAGCGGCTCGCCGGACAGGCGCTGCGCCAGGTAGACCGGCAGGACGGCCAGGACGATCAGCACCGAGGCCACGACATCCACCACCGGGCCCTGGTTGGGCCGGGCCAGGTTCTCGAAGATCCACAGCGGCAGCGTCCGGGTGCCGGGGCCCGCGGTGAAGGTGGTCACCACGATCTCGTCGAAGGAGAGCGCGAAGGCCAGCAGCGCCCCGGCGAGCAGCGCGCCGCGCACGGCCGGCAGCGTGACGTGCCAGAAGGTCTGGAAGGTGTCCGCCCCGAGGTCCGCCGACGCCTCCTCGACCGACGGCGCGATGCGCCGCAGCCGCGCCGACACGTTGTTGAACACCACCACGATGCAGAAGGTGGCGTGCCCGACGACCACGGTGAACAGGCCGAAGCCCACCCCGAGCGGGGTCAGCACGGTGCGGAACGCGGCGTTGAGCGCGATGCCGGTGACGATGCCGGGCAGGGCGATCGGCAGGATCAGCAGGAAGGAGACCGACTGCCGTCCGAAGAACCGGTACCGGGTCGCGGCGAAGGCCGCCATGGTGCCCAGGACCAGCGCCACCCCGGTGGCTCCGAGCCCGGCCTTCAGCGACGTGGCCAGCGCCTCGCGCAGCCCGGTCTCCTGCCAGGCGGCCGTCCACCAGCGGGTGCTGAAGCCGGACGGCGGCCAGGCGAAGGAGCGCGAGGCGTTGAAGGAGTTCACCAGGACCAGCAGCAGCGGGGCGTAGATGACGGCGAACCCCAGGGCCGTCGCCGTCCGGAGCAGGATCCGGGCACCGCGGGAGAGTTGCATCAGGGCGTCGGCCTCACAGACTGTCCAGCGCGCCGGTGCGGCGCACGGCGAGCAGGTAGCCCACGATCAGCAGCACCGGGACGCAGGACAGCGCGGCCGCCAGGGGCAGGTTCAGCGTCACGTTGGACGCGATGACGTTGCCGAGCATGGACGTGGTGCCGCCGACGATCTGCACCGTCAGGTAGTCGCCCAGGCTCAGCGAGAAGGTGAAGACCGACCCGGCGATGAGCGCCGGCCTGGCCAGCGGCAGCACCACCGTGCGCAGGGTCCGCCAGGGGCCGGCGCCGAGGTCCGCCGCGGCGGCGAGCAGGCTGTCGGGCAGCTGCCCGAACGCGGTGCACAGCGGCAGCACCATGTAGGGCAGCCACAGGTACGCGAGCACCATGACCACCGCCGGCACGCCGAAACCGGGGGAGTGCCCGCCGAAGGGGGCGGCGACCCAGTCCAGGACACCACCGTGGCTGAGCATCACCCACCAGGCGTAGGCCTTGACCAGGTAGCCGGCCCACAACGGCGTCAGCACCGCCACCAGCAGCAGGCGCCGGCTCCCGGGCCGAGCGACGCGGGCGACGAAGAAGGCCATCGGGAGGGCGACCACCGTGTCGATCACCGTCACCGACACCGCGATGCCCAGCGTGCGCACGGCGACCGTCCGGTACTGCGGATCGGTCAGCAGCGACCGGAAGTTGTCGAGGGTCCAGCGCTGCTCGACGGCGGAGGTGAACGCGTTGGTGGTCCAGAACGCGGACAGCAGGAGGATCGCCAGCGAGCCGAGGTACGCCAGCACCAGCCAGGTCATCGGCGCCGCCAGCAGCGCCGCGAGCCGCAGACCGGGGCGCCGGTCCAGCAGCCCGGCCAGCCGGCGCATCGGGGTGCGTGTCGGGGTGCGCGCGGGGGTGTGCGCCGGGGTGCGTGCCGTGGCGGGGGCGCTCAAGAGCTCTTGATCCCGTTCCAGGCGGTGACCCACTGGGCGTACGCGGTGCAGTCGTCGCGGCCGCTGCCGTCGGCGCACTGCGCGGTGGGCGTGGTCCAGTAGTAGACGTCCTTCCACCAGTTCTCGTCGGTGGCGTGGTAGTCGGCGCAGAAGCCCGGGTTGTCGGTGATCTGCGCGCAGGCCTTGGAGTTGGCCGGGGCCTCGCCGAAGTACTCGGCGACCTGCGCGTTGGCCGACGGCGAGACGATGTAATCCATCCACGCGTAGGCGCAGTTGGGGTGCTGGGCGTGCGCCGAGACCATCCAGGTGTCGGACCAGCCGGTGGAACCCTCGACGGGCAGGACCGCCTGCGTCCGCACCCTGCCGTCGGCGGCGACCGCCTGCTGGATCACCTCCCAGGTGGTGCCGATCAGGGCGTCGCCGGAGTCGAACGCCGCCTGCTCCTTGGTGTAGTCGCTCCAGTAGGAGCCGACCTGCTTCTTCTGGACCTTGAGCAGCGCCACCGCGGCGTCCAGTTGGGAGGAGGTCAGGGCATAGGGGTTCCTGATGCCGAGCTCGGGCCTGGTCCTCATCAGGTACAGCGCGGCATCCGCGATGTAGATCGGACTGTCATACGCGGTGAGGTGCCCGGCGTAGGGCGAGTCCGGGGTGAAGACCGCGCCCCAGGAGGTCGGCGCGGGGGTCACCTTGTCGGTGTTGTACATCAGCAGGTTGGCGCCGCGCCCGTGCGGGATCCCGTACGGCACGTCCTTGACCGAGTTCCACGGGCGGTTCTTCAACCCGGGGTAGACATCGGCGTAGTTGGGGACGAGCGCGGTATTGACCGGCGCGACGTCGCCGCCCGCGATCAGACGCAGCGTCGCGTCACCGGAAGCCGAGACGGTGTCGTACTGGCCGGTCTTCATCAGCGCGACCATCTCGTCCGAGGTGCCCGCCACCTTGAGGTTCACCTTGCAACCGGTCTGCCGGATGAACGGGGTGACCCAGTCGACGGCCTTGTTGTCCTGCCCGTACTCGACGTAGCCGGCCCAGGCGACGATGTTGACGGTGCCCTCGCCCGGGCCGAGGGACTTCTGCGCGGGGATGTCCGGTGCGGTGAACCCGGTGCCCGTGCCGCCGCCGCCACCGGAGTTCGACGCGCACGCCACGGGAAGCAGCAGGGCGGCCGCAGCCGCCAGGGCGCTCAGGGGGCGGCGGTGCGGGGGGCGGCGGCGCAGGGTTCGGCGGCGTCGGGGGCGCGTGGTGCTCATGAACTCGATCGCTTTCGTCAAGGGTTGAGGGTCAGGAGTTGTCGATACGGACGGTGTGGTGTCGCCGCCAGGCCAGGAGGACGCTCGCCCCCCGGCGGCGGGAGGCGTCGGCATCGGAGGCGTCGGCACCGGAGCCGTCGAGACCGGAGCCGTCGAGACCGGAGCCGTCGAGGTTCTGCCGGACGGCCACCAGCCGCCCGCCCGCCGCCAGGTCGACCAGGAAGCGGGTCTGCGCGCCGGCGTAGACGACCTCGCCGATGGTCCCGGTGACGCCGTACTCGTCGGGCCCCGTCGGGTCCTCCGGACGGGCGATGCGGATCCTCTCGGGGCGCACCGAGTACGTCCCGGGCCGGCCGAAGACCTGCTCGGCGCAGGCGCCCCGGAGCAGGTTCGAGGTGCCGACGAAGCCCGCCACGAACGCGGTGGCCGGCCGCTCGTACACCTCGGCGGGAGTACCGACCTGCTCGATCCGGCCGGCGTTGAGGACCGCGATCCGGTCGCTCATCGTGAGCGCCTCGTCCTGGTCGTGGGTGACGAGGACGAAGGTGATCCCGGCCTCGCGCTGGATCTGTTGGAGTTCGAGCTGCATCTCCAGCCGGAGCTTCAGGTCGAGGGCGCCGAGCGGCTCGTCGAGCAGCAGCACGGACGGGCGGTTGACCAGCGCGCGGGCCAGCGCGACCCGCTGGCGCTGCCCGCCGGACAGTTCGGCCGGGCGCCGGTCACCGAAGGAGGGCAACTGCACGCTCGCCAGCGCCTCGGCCACCCGTGCGGCCCGCTCCGCCCGCGGCACCCGCTTGACCTTCAGCCCGTACTCGACGTTCTGCCACACCGACAGATGCGGAAAGAGGGCGTAATCCTGGAACACCGTGTTGACGTCGCGGTCGAACGCGGGCAAGCCGGTGACGTCGACCCCGCCCAGCAGCACCCGGCCGGCGCTCGGCGCCTCGAAGCCCGCGATCATGCGCAGCACCGTGGTCTTGCCCGACCCGGACGGCCCGAGCATCGAGAAGAACTCGCCCGGCCTGATCTCCAGATCGATCCCGTCCACGGCGCTGACCACGCCGAACGCCTTGCTGACCCCGGACAACGCGACCGCACCGGGTACGAGCGGCCGGCCGGCCGAGCAGCCCGACGTGTGCTCCGGCGGGTTGGGAGAGGGGCTGGCGGACGGACTGGGAACTGGGCTGGACGTCATCCGCACCTCGGTCTCGCGGCTTCTGCTGTCGGATCCGCGGGGCTGTCGAATCCTCTGAATCCTCGACTGAAGCAGAAAAGCCACCGGCCCGGGCGACGGCGGCCCACCGGCCTCGGGGGCCGTCAGCGCGATGACGGGGGCATGGCGGTGACATGGCGGCGCTTGTCAGCCCGATGACGGCGAGGTCCGGCACCTTCGAGAGGTCCGGCCTTGCCCCTCCTCACCCGAATTCACGTCCACGTCAACCGAATTCACGTCCACGTCAACCGAATTCACGTCCACGTCCACGTCCATGCCCACGTCCATATTCACGTCCAAGGAGCGCACATGACGATCACCATCCGACCGGGAAGCACCGTGATGTTCACCGGCGACTCGATCACCGACTGCCAACGGCAGCAGAGCGAAGACGCCCTCGGGTACGGCTACCCGCTGCGCGTCGCGGGCGAGTGGGGCTTCCGGCACCCGGACCGGCCCGTGACCTGGTTGAACACCGGGAACGCGGGCGACAAGGTGATGAACCTCGAAGCCCGCTGGCAGACCGACGTGCTCGACGCCCGCCCGGACGTGGTGTCGATCCTCGCCGGAGTCAACGACATGGGCTGGCACACGCTGGACCCGGAGGGGCGCGTGATCCCCGCGGAGGAGTTCGAAGCGGGCTACGACCGCCTGCTCGCGCCCCTCGCCGAGGCGGGCGCGCAGCTGATCCTCATCGAGCCGTTCCTCCTGCCGGTCCACGGCGTCATCGAGGCCGGCGCCGCCCTCATCGGAGCGGAAGAACGACGGCAATGGCGCACCGACCTGGACCCCAAGATCCAGGCCGTGCGCAAGCTCGCCCGCACCTACGGCGCGCACCTGCTCGCCGCCGACGGCATGTTCGCCGAACTCGCCGCCACGGCCGGCCCGGAGCACTGGTCCGCGGACGGCGTCCACCCGACGCCCGCCGGCCACGCCGCACTCGCGGCAGCCTGGCTGCGCCTGGTCGCCTGACCGGGCCCGAGACCACCCGCGACCCGGCGATCGGGTGGGCGGGTGGTTCGGGGAGAGCCAATGAGCTTAGGGAAGCTCCTGGCGCACCAGCACGCGGGCGAACGGTGCCCCGGTGAGCCGGGCGTGTGCCATCCGCTCGCGCACCTCGCTGAGCGTGCGCGGCCGGTAGCCGGGGCCACCACAGCAGCCCTTGTGGAACCGGACCCCCGCGTGCAGCAGCACGGAGAGCGTCCGCCAGCCAGCGGCGTCCCTCCGACGCGGTGCCGCGAAGGCCGAGCCGACGTGGATCAGCGCCTCGGTACAGCGCGGGCAGCGCCGTTCGTGCGTACCGAGGTAGCGCTGCTTGTACGAGGCCCGGCAGGGCAGACAGACGTACGAGGTCTTCGCATGGGCCATGCGGCCAGACTATGCGTCGGCGGCAGCCGAGCCGACCGGATTTTCTCCGGTCCAGCACTGGGGGAGCCATGCCTCTGGCGATTCCTGACGGTCACTGGCGGCGCTCAGCCGCCGAAGGCCTCCACCACGGGTCGCCGCAGGTCGTAGGCGGCCCAGCCCGGGTCCCCGGTGCAGGCGAACGCGACCCAGGCACCGTGGACCCGGGCTGCGAGCCCCGCCGGGGCGGGTTCGGGTCCGAGCAGCCCGGTGTCCCCGTGCAGCCACGGTTCGTCGGCGACGTCGAACACGAAGGGCAGTTCGACGGTGTGGGCGGCGCCGAGCCGCCCGCCCAGAGCCGTCGAGCGGTACCCGAACGAGTAACGGTGCGTACGGCCGCCCGAGATCCGCGCGTGCGCCTGCGCCAGACGCGCCGTACCGGCCTCGAACAGGGCCTGGCCGAGCACAGCGGAGCGCAGCTCGCCCGGTGTCGCACCCGGCCGAACCGCGCGGTGCGCGGCCAGGGCGGCCTCCGGATCCGGGTGCACCCGGGCGGCGACGGCGAGTACGTCGGCGTCCGTGGTGGACTCCAGACCGCCCTGCGGGACGACGTAGAGGTGCCCCTCCTCGGTGGTGGTGCCGATGAGCAGATCGACGTCGGCGGCCGGGCCGTCGGCGAGGGCGTCGGCGGGCTGCGCCGGCAGGACCAGGCTGAACGGGCTGAGCCCGGCCAGCGGGTCCGAAGCGGTGCCGGTCCGCAGATCCAGGCCGGCCAGCGCGGGCAGGACCGCCACGAAACGCTCGTCCGGGACCAGGGCGAACGCCTCCACGGTCGGCTCGACGCCCAGCGCGGCCGCCACCGCGGCGGTGACCCGCTGCGCCTGCTCCGGCGTGAACGCGCCGCAGCCGTTGCCGCTCTGGACGATCACCCGCCGGAACAGACCGGCGGCCGCCGGAGTCGCGAGCAGCGCGCCGACGAGCGTGGCGCCCGCGGACTGGCCGAAGACCGTGACGTTCCCCGGGTCGCCACCGAAGGCCGCCACCGAGCCCCGCACCCACCTGAGCGCGGCGAGCACGTCGAGCAGCCCGCGGTTGGCCGGAGCACCCGCCAGTTCCAGGAACCCCGGCACGCCGAGGCGGTAGTTCACCGTCACCAGGACGACGCCGTCGCGGGCGAACGCACCGCCGCCGTAGAGCGCCGCACGGTTCGAACCGGTGACGAACCCGCCGCCGTGCACGAAGACCATGACGGGGCGCCCGCCCCCGTCGGCGGCCGGCGTGTGGACGTCGACGGTCAGGTACTCCTCGCCGGGCACCCAGCCCGGCCCGAAGTAGGGGCTCATGTCGAGCCAGCCGAAGTCCCGGGCCGGCTGGGGAGCGGTCGGCGAGGGCCTGCCGCCGTCACGGACACCCGACCAGCCCGGGTGCGGCGCGGGCGCGGCGAACCGGCCGGCACCGACCGGCGCCGCCGCGTACGGAAGGGCGCGGAAGCGCTCGCCGGACTCGCCACGGACGCCGCGCACGGCGCCCGCCGGGGTTTCGACGACCGGATCTGCCTGTCGGGGCACAGGATGACTTCCTCTCTGGAAGGGAACGAAGGGGACATCGCTTGAGGGATCTCCGGACGGGACGTCAGGAGATCAGGACGTCAGGAGATCCGGGAGAAACCCGCCCACTCCTTGATCGCGAACTTCGACCCGCTGCGCGCGACCTCCATCGCCCCCCTGCCGCCGAAGTGCGCCGGGAGGACGAGCGCGTTGTTCTCGGCGGCGCGGCCGAGCAGCCTGCGCCGGGTCGCGCGGGACTCCGCCGGGTCTTCGCAGAAACAGGAATTGGTCTCCGGCTCCGCGATCTGCAACGCGGTGTGCACCAGATCCCCGACGAACAGGGCCTGGTCGCCGCCGGACTCCAGGGTGAGCACGGACGAGCCGGGAGTGTGCCCGGGAGCGAGATCGAGCCGCAGATTCCCGTCGATCCGGTACGTCCCCTCCCACAGGTGTGTCAGCCCCGCCGCGTGGACCGGTGCGACGCTGTCCTCGAACACGTTCTGGTTCCCCCGGCCCAACACGCTCCTGTGTTCGTTGGCCGGGTCCCAGAACTCGAAGTCCCGCCGGGGCATCAGGTATGTCGCGTTCGGGAAGGTCGGCACCCAGTCCCGGCCGTCCAGGCGGGTGTTCCAGCCCACGTGATCGACGTGCAGATGGGTGTTGACCACGACGTCGACGTCCTCGGGCCGTACCCCTGCAGCGGCGAGGTTGTCGAGGTAGCCCGTTTCCAGGCGGCTCCACACCGGCGCGTAAGGACGGTCCTTGTGGTTGCCCACGCCGGTGTCCACGAGGATCGTGCGCCCCTCGCTGCGCAGCAGCCAGGACTGGATCGCCGTACGGCACTCGTCCGTCTCCGGGTCCCAGAAGTCGGGCACCAGCCAGTCGCGGTGCTCGTCCCACGAGCCGGCGGGGCTGTCCGGGAAGAACTGGCCCGGCGCCAGCCCGGTCGAGCCGTAGAACTCCTTGACGCGGGTGACGGTGACGTCGCCCAGGGTGATCTGGTCGGGGTCCTGATCCATGTTCTGGTCCATGTGCTGATCCATGCTCTGGTTGATGTTCTGATCCATGCGGTCCGTCCTCGGGTCCGGGATACGCGGCCGAACGGGCGGCCGAATGAGACCGATCCTGGACATCCGGACGGGCACCAACCACTCCCGGCTTGTCCTACCCCTCGCAGGGTGTGGCAGGGACCGGGCCGCCCACCGAATACTGGGGTGATGAACGGACCAGGCCCACTCGGCGCCTTCCTCCAAGCCCGACGGGCGCAGCTGCGGCCCGAGGACGTCGGCCTGCGCGACCTCGGGCCCCGCAGACGGGTGGCCGGGCTCCGGCGCGAAGAACTGGCCCAACTCGCGGGCGTCAGCGTCTCCTACTACACCCGGCTCGAACAGGGCCTGTCCCGCGGGGCCTCCGCCGAGGTACTCGACGCCATCGCCGGCGCCCTCCTGCTCGACACCCACGAGCGCGCCCACCTCGACCGGCTCGCCGACACCGCCCGCCAGACGCCCCGGCCACGCCGCCCACGGCCCGAGAAACTCGCCGACGAAACCCGGGACCTCCTCCGCGCCGTCGACGGCGTCCCCGCGATCGTGCTCGGCCGCCGCACCGACGTCCTGGCCTGGAACACCCTCGGACACGCCCTGCTGGCCGGCCACCTCGACCTCCTCAGCCCGGACGACCCGGCACGACGACCGAACATGAGCCGGATGCTTTTCCTCGACCTGCACTGCCGAGACCTGTACGCGGACTGGGAACGCAAGGCGCGCGCGGTGGTCGGCAACCTGCGCATCGCCGTCGGCAGACATCCGGAGGACGCGCTGCTCGCGGGTCTGATCGGCGAACTGACCATGAAAAGCCCGGAGTTCGTCACCCTGTGGGCAGACCACCGCGTAGTGCCGTGCGACGCCTCGTCCTACGCCCTGCACCACCCCGTCGTCGGCACGGTCACGGTGACCCAGCAGACCCTGTCCATCGCCCGCTCACCAGACCAGGCGCTCATCGTCTGCACCACCCCCGCCAACTCCCCCTCCGAACAGGCCCTCACCCTCCTCCGCCACGCGGCCGCCGGCCGGGCACCGTACGTGTGCGGCTCCGGCGCTTCTCAGGTGTAGGCCGAGTAAGCGCTGCGGCCTCGGGACCGCTGTTACGGCGCCGCCCCGGCCTCCGCTGCGCGGGGCGCGGCAGGGCTCGCGGTCCTCCCCGAACCGGCCGCGATCCCCAAGCCGTCGGCACCGACACGGCCAGGCGGACGCAGGCCAACAAGCGCCCGCGCACGGCCAAGGGCACCAAGCGGACCTCGAAGGCGCGCAACGACCTGAAGCCCTCCCACGACCGGCGGCAGGAACTCACCAGCCACCGCCCTCGGCGACAGCAAGGGACATCACCGGGAGGCCGACGCCCCCACACGGACGCCGACCGTGAACAGAGTGGAACAACCCCCGCGAGCGCGGGGCCGATCGGCAGGCAGCGGCCTTCTGGTCGTCGCGGCGCGAGCAACCCCCGCGAGCGCGGGGACGATGCTCAGTGACACCACGACCTCACCTGTGACCGGGAGCAACCCCCGCGAGCGCGGGGCCGATCGTGTGTGAGAACCGTCCATGCTGGAGGAGAAGGAGCAACCCCCGCGAGCGCGGGGCCGATCGACGCCGTCACCCACACCTGGTCGCCGTCGGGGAGCAACCCCCGCGAGCGCGGGGCCGATTCACCCGTCGACCGGAGGGTGTAAACGTCGACAGAGCAACCCCCGCGAGCGCGGGGCCGATTCCCAAGCGAGGTGCACGCGCCGCGGGTAGTCGGAGCAACCCCCGCGAGCGCGGGGCCGATGAAGGGTCGGCGTCGTCCAGGAAGGCGATGCTGGAGCAACCCCCGCGAGCGCGGGGCCGATCCGACGGCCCGTCTAGGAACACAGAGAGCAGTGGAGCAACCCCCGCGAGCGCGGGGCCGATCCGCCGGAAGGCGCGTCAGCGAGCCTCACCGACGAGCAACCCCCGCGAGCGCGGGGCCGATACTTCCTGACCTGCGGTGATTAGTGGGCGAGGGGCCTGATTGATTCAGTTCGATCGGTTGAGGCGCTGTCGAACAGCCGGTGCGTTGTTGCCATCTCTCCTTGCCCCAGGGCTGGTTGTCAATGCCGTGGCCTACGCTCTCGAAGCGTACTCGCACGTGGGGGCTGAGACGATGGTTGAGGGCCGTTGGCAGTGGTATCCGCCCGAGGTCAGGAGCTGGCTGGGTGCCCTGTGGGGTAGGTCCGTCGGGCAGAGTGGGGGCGGCGGTTGATGCCGGGTACCGTCACGGTATGACGATCAGTGATTTCGTTGTGGTGACGACGACCCATGACGACGAGACGAAGGCCCGTGGGCTCGCTTCGGCGGTGATCCGTGACCGCTTGGCCGCGTGTGCGCAGGTCTACTGCGTCCAGTCCGTCTATTGGTGGGACGGTGCGGTGCAGGACTCCGCCGAGTGGCGGGTCGACTTCAAGTCTCGGGCGAGCTTGGCTGATCAGCTGTGTGCGCGCATCGTTGAGCTGCACTCCTACGACACGCCGGAGGTCGTCGGGGTGCCGGTGATCACTGGATCGGCCGCCTACCTGGAGTGGGTGGCCGCTGAGACGCGAAGCTGATCGGCAGTTACTCCAAGGAGGCTCGGATCTCGTCTCGAAAGGCCTGAGCTGCCGACGATGCCGGGAGCTGGTCGGCCAGTGCGGACAGCTGTACTCGACCCATGGTCGTCTCTGCTTCGAACGTGGAGGCGAGGGCACGGCGGCCGACCTCGACGGCCTGGTCGATGGCGTCCGCCGTGAGGTAGCCGGCCGCGACGTCTCCGA
This sequence comes from Kitasatospora sp. NPDC059812, assembly GCF_042732075.1. Lineage (NCBI taxonomy): Bacteria > Bacillati > Actinomycetota > Actinomycetes > Kitasatosporales > Streptomycetaceae > Kitasatospora > Kitasatospora sp. NPDC059812. Next base: position 19,083 of record NZ_JBHWIO010000095.1, on the reverse strand, counting down.
GCACTGCGACCCTGATCTTCTGGTCGTCCTCGCCAGCGTGCTTGGCGGCCGAGCCCTGCCGGGGAGCAATCCCCGTCGCGAGTGCGGGGCCTACCCCGTCGACGGGTCGACCAACTGCCCCTGTGTAGAGCAATTCCCGCGAGAGTGGGCCGACGTCATGCCGGTACACGCCGTCGACAACACCTCGGAGCAATCCCCACGAGCGCGAGACCCACGCCGTGACGTGTCCTTCGTTGGCGACGAGGCAGGAGCATCCCCGAGAGCATGGGGTCGACGTGCGGTTGGTCCATGCGATCAGGGCCTGAGCGGAGCAACCCCCGCAGGCGCGGGGTCGACTGCGTGCTCCTGTACTCCTGGGTGTAGAGGATGGGAGCATCCCCGCGAGCGCGGGGCCAAGATGATGCCTCAACGCCTAACTGGAGCCATCCCCACGAGGGTGGGGCCTACGCGTCGCAACCGCCGGAATCATACGTGGTTGTAGCCGTGGTTGTGTGGTTCGCCACGATCACCAGGTCATCCCATCCACGATCGGGCGGTCTACTACGTCGCGCTTGACAAGCACCAGTGGGAAATGACGCCTAACGCTTAACTATTCCCCTATGGTTGCTGCCGGGACTTCGGCCGCTCTCGACTAGAAGCCGTTCTGCGTGGTGAACGGCACAATCGGAACGTTGCGGAGTCCGCGAAGAAGGTCTTGCACTGGAGGGTCAAGCGAGTCCGCCTCTCCAAAGTGGGAGTGGTGAGCGTTTGTTGTCAACGTCCGATCTCTTCCCCGTAGGGCACCAGTGATCAATCTGACTAGCTTTGCCGCGTTCCTTACAGCAAGTGCTGCTGCGTTTGGGACAGTGTGTGCCACCTTGCACACGACCGGAATCCTGCGAATTAGCGCTGAAGCGCGCCGAGATCGGATGCGCGTCCGGGTCATGCGGGAGCGTCGGCGAATGATTCGAGAGGTCTTGCGTTCCCAGCCAGGAACAGCCTCTATCTGTGACAGGAGCCCTGACGGAGGCACACTTACGATTACCACTGGTTTGGGGGCCCGACCTGGGCCGAGAAGGGACAACTCCCCTTCCGGCCCACCCTTGCGGCCACAGGCCGAGTTGACCCAGCACCACTGGGAGCGACAGGTCGATCGATGATGGCAAGGAGGCAATCTCCGCGAGTCTGAGGTTGATCTGACGCTGCTTGGCGCACTGGTTGTGGCGAAGCGCTACTGACTTCGGCGTTCATCTTGCCCGCCTACACAACCGAGCTGAACGCGGTCGAGCGGCCTGTGGGCCCACTTCAAGTGCAGCTTTGCGAACCTCGCCAGCGTCGCCCTCGACGGGCTTGCCGCAATCGTCCGTAACCGACTCAAATGTCTCCAGTACCGTTCCGAGGTGCTCGACGGCTTCTTCGACGGAACAGGACTCTCCCTCGACCTACCACCCTGAAAAGTCGAAGTCAGTAATCCCCGCGAGCGCGGGGCCGACTCGGTGTCCTGGCTGGTCTCGTTGGAACCGTCGTTGCCGTGATTGCTCTGGCCCGTCGGTGAACCATCGCGCCCCCGCTCGGCCTCGTGCCGGGCGGGGGTTTCGTCGCGTTCGGGGCTACGGGCAGGTCTCGCCGAACTTGACGGCCTTGACCGTCACCGGCTGGCCGGTCAAGGCGGCGCCGACGGCGGGTTCCTGGGAACACACCTGCCAGTTCGACTGAACGAGGATGACCCGGTTCTGATTGCTGGCGTCCTTGGCGGTGATCGACGTGGCTTTGTCGAGGGAGTCGCGCACCACGGACACGGCCTTGCCCTTGAAGTCGGGCATGCTGGCGCTCGCCTTCGTCGGACTGCTGGCGCCTTGGTCCAGTGTGGGGCAGGTCTCGTCGAGCTTCACGGCGCCCATGTCGATCTTCTCGGTGGTGGGGTGATCGCCTGGGGCGGGGTTCTGCGTGCAGACTTTCCAGTTTCGGTCGGAGATCTGGTTGCGGTTGCGACCGAGCGCATCGTGGCTGGTGAGGGTGTAGAACCCGGCCTTCTGGGCGGTGTCCTGGGCGAATTGCAGCCCCATGCCGACGAAGTTGGGGAGTGTGCCGGCCTTGGCTTCAGCGCCGACTGGGGCGGTGGCTTCGGCGGGGGTGGCGTTGGGGGCCGGGGGTGTAACTGCGGTATTCGCGGCCGGAGACTGTGTGCTGTCGCCCTTGGTGGCGTTGGGATCGCAGGCGGCGAGACCGAGGATGGTTGCGCCAGCGGCGATCAGGGTGAGGGTGGTGCGGCGCATGGTCCCCCCTGGGACGTGGTGCGGGTGGTGGGGGGACCGTATCGATGCTGGCCTCAGCGCGTGGGCGGTGTGATGAGTCTGTGACGTCACTGAGGTCGCCGTGACCGCTCTGGTCCGCCTGTGAACCACCGCGTCCCCGCTCTCCTTCCAGATGGCGGGGGCGCGTTCGTACGTTCCGGCCTGGCCCAGCCTGGTGGTTGGCCATCATGAGGGGCATGACCACTTGGGCTCTGTCTCCGGCCGTCGTTCTGCATTTCGGCCGCATGGCGGTCGCAGCGCGAGACCTCGCGCCCGCACCTCGCGCCCGCACCTCGGGTGCGGGTCGAGGACGCGGTATACGGCCTGCTGGATGTGCTGCCGGCGGAGGCGGTACGGGCCTCGAAGTTCGGCAAGTAGGCGTGACTTACGCGGACGCCTCGCTGTCGAGCCCGGCCCTCGCGGTCTGGAGGGACTGCCCGGCGTAGGCTCGGCCCCATGCCCCTCCGATCCGTGGTGTTCGACATCGGCGAGACCCTGACCAGCGACACCCGCTACTGGGGAGACTGGGCCCGGTGGCTTGGCGTCCCCACGCACACGATGTCGGCCCTCGTCGGGGCCGTACTTGCTCAGGGTCGAGACAACGCGGACGCAATCCGGATTGCCCGGCCCGGCGTGGACGTGGCCGCAGAGTGGCAGGCCCGGCAGGAAACCGGCCAGGGCGACTTCCTCGACGAATCCGACCTCTACCCAGACGTCCGCCCGGCTCTGGCCCGTCTTCAGGAAGCCGGGCTGTGGGTGGGGATCGCGGGCAACCAGAACGCCGCGGTGACCGAGCTGCTGTACGGTCTTGGCCTGCCGGCCGCTGCGATCGTCACGTCCGGCGAGTGGGGAGTATCCAAGCCGAGCGCAGCCTTCTTCGATCGGTTGACGGCTTGGGCGCCGGGTGAGCCTCACGAGATCGTGTACGTCGGTGATCACCCGGCCAACGACGTCACGCCGGCTCGGGCGGCCGGCCTCCGGGCCGCGCACCTTCGCCGCGGTCCGATCGGGCTCACGTCGACCGCACCCACTGCGGACTGGACCGTGAACTCGCTGACCGAACTGGCCGGTCTGCTGGTGGGCCAGTAGCAGGATCGCCCCGGCGGCGTGACCGCCGGGGCGAATCCGCCCGGCGCCGTACAGGCGCCGGTGCCGTTCCGAGTGCGACCACGGAACGGAGCCGCACTATGCCCGGAACCACCGCTACCGCACTCGGCAGGCGAATCGAAACCTCCCGGCTGGCAAGCGGGTTGACGCGTTGTCAGCTGGAGGAGCTGTCCGGCGTCTCGTACAGCACGATCCGCAAGGTCGAAGGCGGGGAGCGCTCCCCAGGGGACGGCATCATGGAGGCGCTGGCCCGTGCTCTCGACCGCACTCCGGAGGATCTGCTGGCCGGCCCCGGTCGTACCGACAGCCGGGTGCACGAGGCCATCCCCAACCTGCAGCGCGCGATCGCCGCGTACGATCTGCCGGAGGACGGCCCGGTCCGGTCGCTGCCGCTACTCGCGGCTGACGTCGGGCGGGCAGTCGAGGACCGCGTGCAGTCGCGGTACGCACACCTTGCCGAGCAGATGCCGCAGTTGCTCAGCGAGTTGTTCCGCGCCGTGGACAAGGCTCGGGGAGCTGACCGCGAAGGGGCCGCTCGTCTCCTCGCGTTGGCGATCAGGTCGGCGGACGCGGTGGCCTACAAGTACGGCTACGGCGACCTCTCGGGCCGACTGATCGAGCTGATGAGGTGGGCGGCATCGATCGCCACTGATCCCGCCCTCGAAGCTGCCGCGGCGTACGTGCGCATGGAGACGTTCTTCTCTGTCGGCCAGCTCGGCCCTGGTTTGCGGTCGCTTCGGACCGCCGTCGACCGGATGCCGGCCCCGACGACGGAGTCGCTCGCTGCGGCTGCTGCCGCCCTGCACATGCGCGCGGCGGTTGCTGCCGGCCGTATGCGGCGCGCGGACGAGGCGCGTGAGCACCTGCGGGACGCCGAGGCACTGGCCAGCCGGGTACGGGAGCGGCTCTACGACGGTACGGCGGTCGGGCCTGACAGTCTGGAGATCCACCGGTTGTCGGTGGCCGTGGAGTTGGGCAATCCGCAGGATCTCCGGGACGCGGTAGTGGCGGCGGCCCGTTGGGCACCCCCGCGGGACCTACCAGCTGAGCGCCGGTCGCACTACTACATCGACCTTGGCCGGGCCCAGATGCTCCTCGGGCAACCGCAGCACGCGAAGGAATCACTGCTGACCGCGAGGCAAATCGCCCCGCAACACGTTCGCGAGCACGGCCAGGTGCGGACGGAGTTGGCCACGATGGTCCGGCTGTCGCGCGGCCGGGACGAGCAGCTGCTCGCTTTCGCTCGGTGGGCCAAGGCCGTGTAAGGGGGGTGCCACAGGTTGTGGCACTTCCGGGGGTGCCCGACGGGGACGCTTGGAGGCGTGACAGGGACACCGGCGCCACAGGTTGTCGAGCCGGGGCCAATAAGCCCCGCGCGGCTCCACGGAGAAGCGCGCGTCTGCTGTGGCTCGCCCGAACCGCCTCTGATAGCGGCTGGCCACGTCTACACGTCGACTGGCCCGACCACGGCGCCGCTCGGCTGGCCAGTTGTGGCCTGTGCTTCCGGATGCCCGACCATCTCGACGGAGGACCAGTGAGCGAACAGCATCCCCTGGCCACGGATTTCACCATCGTGGAATTCAGGCCCTACGCCGGTGTTCCTCGACAGCTCCGGGCGACCCCCGAGCAACTGCACGGCCAGGCCTGTATCGCCTGCACGGATGGCGACGGGACACACCTGGTCTACGTCGGACGCACCTATACCGACGCTCCGCCCGGGAACGCGCAGTACAGCCGGCCCGCTGTCGCTCACCCCGGATGCCTCAAGGTTGCCAAGTGAGCGCCGCCGGTGGAACACCGGTCGGCGTCGCTGCTGGGCGGTGTCGAGTCGATCGTGCGCGGCCCCGCGGTGCTGTACTCGCGGGTCATCTGTGCGCCGAGTGCGGACCCCGGCCATCCGGTGGGGACGTTCGGCAACGGGTGGGGCTGAGGCCCCATCATGGGTGACCCGGCAGGACAGTCACAGAGAGGACGCCATGAGCGCCACCATCCCCCCTAAACGCCAGGGCACCTGGAGCCGGGGCCGCCGTGAGACCGCGGGCCCAAACCGCGGGCGGCACCCCCTGATGCCGCCGCCGGGCGAGATCCCGATCCCGGCGGACGAGGAGATCGAGGAGGACGACATGACCCCGCAGAAAGACCCCAGCGGCGGCTCGGGCGGAATCGGTGGCCCGAAGGCACCGCCGGCGGCACCGAAGACCCCACCGCCGCCGGCCGACCCGCCGCCGAACCCCGAGAAGTGACTCCCCGGCCGGCCGTACGGCGGTGCGCCGGCCAGTACTACTCGTCACGGAACAGACGCCAGAGCGGGATCCCGATCGCGCGGGCGATCGCGCTGAGCTGGTCGAGCGTGGGCGGGACGAGGCCGGAGCAAGCCCCGCGAGCGCGGGGCCGACTGCTCGACCTGCCGCTCGATGAACTGGGCGGGGGAGCAACCCCCCCCCGCGAGCGCGAGGCCGACGCACCGTACCCACCGTAGGGGAGCAACCCCCGCGAGCGCGGGGCCGACATGAGCGGGTTGACGGCGTGGGAGCTCGACAAGGAGCAATCCCCGCGAGCGCGGGGTCGACCCAGGGCGCCGTCAGGCTGGAGGTCAGCGGGCGGGAGCAACCCCCGCGAGCGCGGGGCCGACTCCACGGGGAAGACCACCGTCATCTGGTGGATGGAGCAACCCCCGCGAGCGCGGGGCCGATACTGGACGAGCTGCTGGACGAGGACGACGACAGGAGCAACCCCCGCGAGCGCGCGGCCGAGTCCTGACCTGGGCCGCAGTGTGCGTCTCAGCTGGAGCAACCCCCGCGAGCGCGGGGCCAACATACGGGTCTGAACGGCCCGCTGGTCGTTGAGGGAGCAATCCCCGCAAGCGTGGGGTCGACATGGGCAGCACCCAGTCCAGGCGGATCCAGCCGGAGCAACCCCCGCGAGCGCAGGGCCGATCGGCTACCTCAGCATCGTGCCTGAGGTGCAGGGGGAGCAACCTCCGCGAGCGCGGGGCCGACGGGGGGCCCGTCCCGCTCGGGCGACAGGAAGCGGAGCAATCCCCGCGAGCGCGGGGCCGATGAGATTGCCCGAGAGATCGAGCGGTGCATGTCGGAGCAACCCCCGCGAGCGCGGGGCCGATACGCACCTCATCGCCGGCACGTTCCCGCTGTGGGAGCAACCCCCGCGAGCGCGGGGCCGATGAAACACCATCACTCCGGTGTCCGGTGCGGAGAGAGCAACCCCCGCGAGCGCGGGGCCGATTTCGACCGTGCCCAGGCCGAACTGAAGACCCCGGAGCAACCCCCGCGAGCGCGGGGCCGATCCGGAGGAGTCCGCCGCCGTCGCGCACCGCATGGAGCAACCCCCGCGAGCACGGGGCCGATGCCCCGGCGCACGTCCCCCAGGACAGCGACACGGAGCAACCCCCGCGAGCGCGGGGCCGATGCGGCGTGACCAAGACTGCTACGGCCATCTCCAGAGCAACCCCCGCGAGCGCGGGGCCGATTTCCGGAGGAGCGCGTCCAGGTAGCCGCCCGGGGAGCAACCCCCGCGAGCGCGGGGCCGATTGCCATGGGTTCCCCTTACGTGATGTATCCGTGGAGCAACCCCCGCGAGCGCGGGGCCGATCGGTGTAGTGCTTGCCGTCCGGGCCGACCACGGGAGCAACCCCCGCGAGCGCGGGGCCGATTGCAGCACCAGCATGTACCCCAAGGCGTCGGGGGAGCAACCCCCGCGAGCGCGGGGCCGATCAAGGCCACCCGCGCCAGCGCCAACCGCCGGAAGGAGCAACCCCCGCGAGCGCGGGGCCGATCACGTCCACTTCGTGTCGGTGGGGTCGACCCGGGAGCAACCCCCGCGAGCGCGGGGCCGATACTTCCTGACCTGCAGTGATTAGCGGGCGAGGGGCCTGATTGATTCAGTTCGATCGGTAGAGGCGCCGTCGAACTGCCGATGCGTTGCTGCCATCTCTCCTTGCCCCAGGGCTGGTTGTCAGTGTCGTTGCCTACGCTCTCGAAGCGTACTCGCACGTGGAGGTCAAGACGATGGCTGAGGGTTGTTGGCAAGGGAAGATGATGCGAAAACAGAACCGCGACAGCCGACCGGCTCGCGGTAGCCCCCTCGGGGAGCCAAACGGCATGGCTCTGCGACGGCCTCCCGGAGGCCGCCGGGCAGGGCCCCGGCGCCTCCGAGGGGCGAGGTCAGTGGTCGATCGAGTCGATCAGCTCGCGGGCGCCGTCGCGGATCAAGGTGGCGGCGACCCCCACGCCGAGCGCTTCCGGGCTGAGCTGGCCGGCCGATTGGCGGGCTTCCAGCACGGTGGCGCCGTCCGGGGAGAAGACCATCGCGCGAAGGCCCAGGTGCCCGTCCTCGAAGGCGCGGGCGAACCCGGCGATCGGGCTGTTGCAGTGCCCGCGCAGGGCGTTGAGCAGGGCCCGCTCGGCGGTGATCTCCCGCGTCGTGGCGCGGTCGCCGAGTGGGGTGAGGAGGTCGATCAGGTCGGCGTCATCCTCGCGGCACTGCAAGCCGAGCACGGCTGCCCCCAGTGGCGGGCACATCTGCTCGACGGTCAGGACCTGGCTGATCCGGTGTTGTTCACCGATGCGCTCCAGCCCGGAGGCGGCCAGCACCAGAGCATCGACCTCCCCGGCTTCCAGGACCGCCAGCCGCAGGTTCGCCGTCCCCCTGATCGGCACCAGGTCCAGGTGGGGGTGGCTGCGGGTGAGCTGGGCGACACGCCGCACCGCCGAGGTGGCGACCCGGGTGCCGGGCGGCAGCTGGTCGAGGGTGAGGCCGCCCGGGTGGATCAGGGCGTCACGAATGTTCGCCCGCTCGGGGTGGGCCGCGAAGACGGTGCCCGGGGTGACCAGCGGGTCGCCTGCCACGTCCTTCATACAGTGCACCGCGAGGTCGCACACCCCGCTCAGCAGGGCTTCCTCGATGTCGCCGGTGAAGGCGCCCTTGTCGTGCAGTTCGGCCTGTTCGCCGGGCTCGCGGTCGCCGGCCGCGACGAAACGCCACCAGCTTGGTGGTCACGTCGGGGTGGAGTGCGGCCAGGTCGGCCCGGACGCTTGCAACCTGGGCTAGCGACATGGCCGAGGCGCGGGCGCCGATGCGGATCGTGCGGCGGGTGGACGGCATTCGATCTCTCCAATCACAACTCCGACAAACCGTCGGAAAAAGGTAGGCCCGTGTTCGAGTAGCATGCGGTCAACATCTCTTCAGGTGCCGGGAGTTCGGGAATGCGGACGCTGATTGTCGGATCGCGGGCCAGTCACCTCGCGCGAGCGCAGGTCAGGGAGTTCCTGGCGCCGTTGCGGGACCGCTTCCCCGACGTTGAGTTCCGGCACCAGGTGATCCTTGAAGGCGGTGACCGGGACCGGAAGACGGCCCTGTCGCAGGTGTCGGCCCACTCGGGCGGCTCCGCGTTCTCCACCGAGCAGGAAGCCGCGCTGGTGCGGGGCGAGGTGGACGTGATCGTCAACTCGCTGAAAGACCTGCCGACCAGCAACCCGCCCGGCCTGGTGCTGCTGCCCCCGCCCGGCCGCGAGGACGTGCGGGATGCGTTGTCCGGCTCGACGCTGGCCGACCTGCCGCAGGGTGGCCGGGTCGGCACGTCGGCGGCCCGCCGGATCGCCCAGCTGCTGCACGTCCGCCCGGACCTGGTCTTCGTGCCGATCCGCGGAAACGTGCCGCCCCGGCTGAACAAGCTCAAGACGATGAACCTCGACGGCGTCGTTCTGGCGGCGGCCGGGCTGGTGCGACTCGGCTTGGACGGCGCGATCGGCGAGTTGCTGCCGCTTGGCCAGTTCCCCCCGAGCCCTGGTCAGGGGGCGCTCGGGATCCAGATCCGCGAGGACAACGAGCTGGCCCGCGAAATTCTGGCCGACACCGGCGACCTGGTAGTGGACGCGGAGGTTCGGGCCGAGCGGGCAATGCTCGGCGAACTGCACGGCGGGTGCTCGGTTCCGGTCGGCGCCTACGCGAAGGCCGCCGGCGACACGCTGTCGCTGCACGCGCAGGTCACCTCCCTGGACGGGACGTACCAGGTCGAGGCCAGCTTCTCCGGCCCCGTCTCGGAGCCGGAGAAGCTGGGCATCCAGGTGGCCGGCCTTCTCCTGGACCAGGGCGCCGAGGCGATCCTGTCGGAGATCCGCCCGGCCGCTTAGCCGGCCAGCAGCCGCGCGAGGTCAGCAGCGGCATAGGTGATGATCCGCTCGGCACCCGAGCGCTTGAGCATCATGAACAGCTCCAGCAGCGGGCGGAAGTCCCGCCGCCCGGTGCCCGGGTCGAGCGGGGCGAGCCGGGTGTACTCGCCGGAGACGGAGAACGGCATCAGCGGCGCCGCGGTCTTCTGCTTGAGGGTGGTGAGCACATCCACCGAGAGCATCCCTGGTTCCAGCAGCAGCATGTCGGCCCCCTCGCCGACGAAAGCCAGACCGGTGTCCACCGCGGTTTCCGGCTGGCGCGGGCTGATCTGGAACGGTCGGTGGGCACCGGAGGCCGGGGTGGCCCGCATGGTGGCCCGGTAGCCCTCGTAGAGGGCGGAGTCGAAGATCAGATGGGGCATGGTCGCCACGTCGCGGTGGCCGTTCTCGTCCAGGGCTTGGCGCACGCAGGAGGTGGTGCCCCGGACCATCGCGGCCGGTCCCACGATGTCGGCGCCGGCCTCGGCCTGGATGACGGCCTGGGCGGCGATCATCGCTGCTGTGCGGTCCAGGTCGATCCGGCCAGCGCTGGTCAGGTGGCATTCGCCGGTGTCGGTGTGGCCGCACAGGCAGTTCTCGGTCATCACCGCGATGCCCGGCTCGGCGTCCTTTGCGGCGTGGATGGCCCGCACCATCAGGCTGTCGGGTGCGACGGCGCCGGACGCCTCGGCGTCGCGATGCAGGCTGTTGGCGAACACCTTCACCGAGCGGACGCCCAGGGAGGCCAGGTCACGCACCGTCTGCGGGATCTCGGCGACCGTGACGGTCGGCATCGGCCGGTCGGCGTCCTCGCTGTCCTCGCGGACCAGTAGGACCATCGACAGGTCGGCCGCCGTGAGCGAGGGGCCCTCCAGGAAGCTGCGGACGGCCGCCCGGCCGTGCAACCGGGCGGGGTCCGTGATCGCTGTGCTGTGCTGGGTGGTGGTCATGTCGTCCTCTCGATCATGGCTGTGGGCAAGGGCGTCAGCGGGTGCCGGTGCCGGTGCCGGTGCCGGTGGCGGCCAGGGCGGGCGGGTGTATCGGCGGGCGGCGGTGGCCCGACAGGCGGCGGGCCACTGCGCGGGCCGCCCTGCGGGGGTGGACGAGGAGCTGGCGGCGGGTGAGCGGCTGCTCGGGCAGGGCCACCTCGGCCCAGACCTTCTTGCCCCGTACGGTGTGCTCGGCCCCGTGGGCGAGGGCCAGGCGCTCGACCAGGAAGATGCCCCGGCCGGCCTCCGCGTCCGGGCCCGAGACCTGGTGGCGGGGCAGGGCCCGCGAGCCGTCGTAGACCTCGATGATCAGGCGGCGCAGGTCGAGGTTGGCGTGCACCCCGACGGTGAGCATCGCTCCGCTGGTGTGCCGCACCGCGTTGGTGACGAGTTCCGAGATCACGGTGTCCAGGGCCAGGCGGCTGTCGTTGTCCGTGCGGACCCCCCACTGTTTGATCAGCCGGCCGAGCCGCTGGCGGCTCATGGGGACGGAGACGGGATCGCGGACCAGGAAGAAGCTGCTGTTGCACACGCGCATGTCGAAGGAACCCTTCGGGGCGTCAGGCCGGAGCTGGGGGCTTGGGGGTGCCGTGCGGAGGGAAGGGCCTGATCTCGCCCGATCTCTACTCGGCTGGTACACAGTCAACTACAGCCCGTAGTGGTGCCGGTGGTGCCAGCAGGGGGTGCATTTCTCGCACGGGGGGCCGCTTTGGGGGGCCAGGATTGGGCACCAGTCAGTCAAAGGCTTGGGGGACGGGCATGATGGCACCAGACGGCATCGGCGCCGTGCTGAGGCGGATCCGGGAGACCGCCGAACTCACCCGCGACGAGCAGGCCCTGCTCTTAGAGGGTGTTCTGCGAATTTCGGTGGGTCTAGTCGTACTTGAAGGCAGGTTGTCCGGTTTTGGGACTTCACGATCGGCCGGAAATGCGGTGCGCTGGTGGGCGTGGGTGGACGCGCTCCGTACCCGAGCGACCTGTCGGATGAGGCCTGGGAGCTGATCGGGCCGGTCATCGTCTCCTGGAAGGGCCGGCACACCTCGGTCAGCGACCACCAGGGCGCCTACGACATGCGGGAGATCGTGAACGCGATCCTCTGCCAGGCCCGCACCGGCTGCCAGTGGCGGTACCTGCCGCACGACCTGCCGCCGAAGAGCGCGGTGTACTACTACTTCGCACTGTGGCGCGACGACGGCACCGCCGAGACCGTCCACGACCTGATGCGCTGGCAGGTCCGCGAGATGCGCAGACGTCACGAGGACCCCACCGCTGTCGTCCTGGACTCGCAGACCGTGCGGGCCTCGACGAACGCGCCCAAGGACACCACCGGACTGGACCCGGGCAAGAGAAGCCCAGGCCGCAAACGGGGTATCGTCACCGACGTCCTGGGCCTGATCATCGCCGTCGTGGTGGTCGCCGCCAGCGTGCACGACAACGCCATCGGAATCACGCTGCTGGACAAGGTCGCCGCGAGCGCGCCCACCGTGACCAAGGCCTGGGTCGACGCCGGATTCAAGAACGCCGTCGTCGAGCACGGCGCCCGCCTGGGCATCGATGTCGAGGTCGTCCAGCGCGCGCCCGGCACACGAGGGTTCACGCCCGAGCCGAAGCGGTGGGTGGTTGAGCAGACGTGGGGCACGTTGATGTTGCACCGCCGCCTGGCGCGGGACTACGAGGCGCTGCCCGCCAGCTCGGTGGCGGTGGTCCACTGGTCGATGACCGACGTCATGCTCCACCGGCTGACCCGCACCGCCACTGCGAGCTGGCGCGACCCGCCCGCCGCGCGGGCCGACGACTGTGACGGGAGCACCCCATGAGGGACATGCTGGAGAAGATCAGCACCCGGCAGCTGCTGGTGCGCGAGACCATCGCGCAACTGCGTGAACAGGCTCGCGGAACGTCTGCCGTGGGCAGCCGAGCACCGGGCAGACCAGACGTCGGACCCGCACCGAGACGACGACCCGCCGCCCATCCACCGGGACATCCGCGACCACCCGGCCGTGGAACCCGTGCACCCGCCCCGTCGGCCGCCCACACACCGGGCACGGCACCGGATCATCCCGCGTCCGCGCCGACACCCGGATGACCTCGCCCTCGTCCGCCACCCCCTCGATGACGAGGGCCGACAGCCCCGAAAACACCACGCTCACAAGCTCGTTGACATCACGCACATCATGCCAACGACCGACGTCACCCTTCGTCACCACCGATTACGGGACAGAGCCTTTGGCTGTACAGACCCCATTCTGGCGGGGTGGAGGTCGAGGCCGGTGGCGTCCCGAGCGGTGGCGTCCTGCGCCGGCGGGTTAGGGGTGCGGGGGAAGCCCTGGGAGGAGGCGGCCGAGCCCCTGTGAGGACGCGTCCTCCGGGGCTGCGGGGGCGCGGGAGGAGAGTGGCGCCCGTCGCTCCGGAGGCAGGTACGCGGTGGGCAGGGGGCCTTCCAGGACGTCGCCGTCGATGCGGACGCCCAGGTACGCCTGGACGCCCTCGGCCGCCTGCGTGGCCGTGGAGCGGTCCGGGAGCACCTGGACCGCGTCCCACAGCGGGTGGTCCGGGCCGCTGCGCAGCGTCGACGGGAAGCCCGCCTCGAAGGACTCGATCCGTACGCCGTCCCGGTAGCGTTCGAGGGTGGTCATGCCGTTGACGCTGTACAGCTGGACGGCCTCGGTGCCTGCCGACAGGCGTGAGAGCACGGCCTCCTTGAAGCCCTCGGGCTCGCCGCTCTCGTGGCAGAACGCCCACTCCCCGTCCCCGAGGACACCGGTGCGCAGGACGACGCCTCCCTCCGCGATCGGGAGGGTGGTGCGGGCCTGCTGCAGCGTCAGCTCCCGGACCGGTTCGGCGGCTGCCCCGTAGGCGGCGAGGACGTGTGCGGGGCCGCGGTGGCGGGCGAAGGTCAGGCACACGATGATGTCGTGCGCCCACCAGGGGTCCTGCGTGGTCATCGTCGCGATCCTCTTTCTGCTGGGCCGTTCGTTGTCGGGGCTCCGCGGCCGCGGGGGGGGGGGGGGGGGGGGCCCACCCGGGCGCGCGAGGGGTGGTGGTGGTGGGGGGGGGGGGGGTGGTGGGGCGCGGGGGACTGGGCGA
>NZ_JBHWIO010000095.1:2536-5450 GCF_042732075.1 Kitasatospora sp. NPDC059812 | reverse complement strand
GGGGGGGGCCCCCCCGGGGGGCTGGGGGTTGTCCTGGGCCCATTTCTTTTTTGGGGGGGGTGTGGGGGGGGGGGGCCGGGGGGCGCGGGGGGGGCCCCGCCCCCCGGCGCCCCCGCCACGGTGTCGTTCGGGCTGGGACCCGTGGACGTCAGGTCGTCCAGGAGACGGTGAACGCCTCGGTGTCGATCAGGCGCTGCGTCTGGACGAAGCTGCCGTACTTCCCGCCGGCCGCCTTGTTGACCGGGAGCGGGACGTGGCCCCGCACGCACGACTCCTTGTACGTGACCGGGTGTCCGGTCGTCTCACGGAACGTCCAGTTGCCGTTGGTGAGTTGGGGGACGATCTCGGCGCACAGCCCGCCGTTCGTGCCGCCCTGGTACGTCCCGGCGAAGGGGAACTCGTCGCAGCTGTCCTCCGGGAACGCGACCGGGTCCAGCTGGGCGAACGGCACCGTGCTCTGCGCGCCGCAGGTGCGCTTGCGGTTCGGCTCGCTGTCGCCCTTCAGTCGCGTGAACTGCTTGGGCATGTTGGGCAGGTAGTTCAGTGCGAAGGCGTAGGTCGCGGCCGCCGCACCGTAGTCCGTCAGGGAGTAGGACAGGTCGGGCCGGACGTCGGCGTAGACGCATCCGGGCGAGCCCTTGCCCGGCTCGTGGACGGCGTTGTCGCAGCGGACCTTGCGCGGATTGGTCCAGTTGACGTTCGGCTGCAGGGGGATGGCGTTGTCCTGCGTGACGTACATGTGGTACTCGTTCGCCAGGGAGTCGACAGCCCCGACGGCGGGCGAGTCCGAGTACAGGACCGTACCCTGCGCCGACGTCCCGGGCGTCAGCGTACGGGCGCCCGCCCAGGGCTTGGCCGCGCCCATCTGGCAGGGCGCCGTACAGCTGGCGTCGAACGCGATGTTGAGGCTCGGCACGTTGCTGGTCGAGGACACCATGGTGACCGTCACCAGTTCGGTCCACATCGAGCTCGTGGCGCTCAGCGACATGCTCAGGTTGATCTTGAGCTGGGCCGAACCGATGGCGGTGCCCTTGTCGTCGCGCAGCGTGTAGGTCGTGGTCATGTCCTTCAGGCACGACCCGAACCGCTCGTACGACCAGTACCCCGCGCTGCCGATCGAGCACGCCCCTGCACCGTCCTGCGTGCTGCTGACGGCCTCGGAAACACTCCTACGACCCGCCGGGCCGTCGGTGACCTGCACGCACTCGGCCGCCGCACCCGCCTTCCCAGGCGCCGACCCCACGGCCACCTCCGTGCACTGAACCCCACCCGGCTCGGCCTTCACCGACAGGTCCTGCCGGTCCGCGGCGCTCACCGCCGTTCCCGGCCCCCCGATCCCCGGCAGACCCGCTGCCCCGGTGCCCGACTGAGCCGCCGACATGCCACCCGAAGCGACGACGAGCGAGACCGCGGCCGCCATCGATGCGGCCAGGGCGACCAGGCGCCGACCATGACGTTTCATCAACTTCCCTCCCCAAGAAGGCGCGAGTGCCATCAGTGGCACCAGCTGTCACTTGGGGCACACGGGTCGCAGCGCCCAGTGGGTTCACCCGGGTGGCGCAAGGGGCGAGAACAAGACAGAGATACAGAACCGGTGGACGCGGATGGCGTGAGTGGACGTTAAGTCCGTTTCTGGTAGCGGCCTCGTCCGGGTTGAGCGAGGAAGCCTTGGCGGGTGAGGCGTCCGAGGCGGCTGCGGGTGATGTTGACGGACGCCTCTTCGGTGGGCATGCCGAGGAGTTCGTGCAGCTCGCGTGCCCGGAATGCCTGGTCGGGATGCTGGTTGAAGGCGTTCACGATGGCCTGGTAGGTGGTGTTCGTCTCGGGTGGTTCTGATTCGGCTCCTGCCGGTGTGACCTCCGCGATGATCTTTCGGGCGGTGGCCAGGTCCGTGAGCCGCGCTTCGGTCTCGGTCAGGTCGGCGGCGAGCTCTTCGATCCGGGCGCGTAGTTCTGCTGCCTGGGCGGCGGCCTCGTCCTGCCGGCTCTGGAGGTCTGCCAGGAGTTCGGCGACGTTCACGCGGCCAGTCCGAGGGTGTCGCGCCAGGCCGGGGCTGGTGCGGTGAGGCGGCGGGTCATGTTCGCGGTGGAGGCCCAGTAGACGCCTGAGGCGGAGGTGTCGGGCCTGTGGTCGTACTCGCGGGCCAGGCGCCGAGCAGCATCAGGGTGCCGTTCGTCTGCTCCACCACCCACCGTTTCGGCTGCGGGGCGAAGCCCTTGCCCTGGTCGGCCGGGTTGCGGCGGACGACTTCGACGTCGATGTCCAGCAGTGCACCGTGGATGACGACCTCGTCCTTGAAGCCCTGGTCCACCAGGGCCTTCTCCAGACGCATCCCGCACCGCTCGGAGACCCGGTCGAGCAGGGCGGCGCCGGCGGCGTTGTCGTGGGCGGAGGCGGCCAGGACGACGACACCGGTGATCAGCCCCATGACGTCGACGGCCAGTCCCCGCTTGCGGCCCGACACCTTCTTGTTCGCGTCCAGTCCCGTCGTGGTCTTCGCAACACCGGCGGCCGCGCGGACGGACTGGGTGCCGATGATCACGAGGGACGGGTCCTCTAATCGGCGGTCCCTCTCCCGAACCTGGCAGCGCGGGAGTTCCTGGATCCGCTGGTCGAGCCCGTCCTGGCGCCACAGGCCGAAGTAGTAGAACACCGCCGACCAGGACGGCAGGTCATGGGGCAGGTAGCGCCACTGACAGCCCGTCCGGTTCTGGTAGAAGACCGCGTTCACGATCTCCCGCAGATCACGGACCCCGGATCCCCGGTTGCCGATCGCGCCACCCGGTCCTGCTTCGAGGCACCGCCGCATCGGCCAAAGGCCGGAGCACCACCAGCGGCCCGCCGCGGAGAGGAAGCCCCCCCCACAGCATGTGAGATAAGCTGGGCGACTACAAAAAAAGCCCCCGGGGGCGTA
>NZ_JBHWIO010000095.1:0-2526 GCF_042732075.1 Kitasatospora sp. NPDC059812 | reverse complement strand
ATCACCTAGCCCCCCCGACACCCCGCGCCCCCGCCCCCCCGGGGCCCCCCCCCCCCCCGTGCTCGGCTCCCCCCCCCCCCCCCACCCCCAACCCCCCCCCCCCACCACCTGCGGCCGGCAGCTGAGAGGACGCCGACCGCACAGCATGTGAGAGATGCTGGCCGACTCCAAGAACAGCCACTCCGCATCCCCCGGTTCGCCAGTCTCAGCCCAACCGCTCGCCAGCCGGGGCATCATGACTGCATGCAAGTTGAAGCGATATCAGCGCTTGCAGCCGAGGTCGCCTCGCAGGCGGCCCACGATGAATGGCGCGGCAACACGCGACGAGAAGCCGCGATCACGTTCGTCCTCGCGGGGGAACAGCAGCTGGAGACGATCAGGGTTCTTAGAAGACATCTCATTTGGGCTTGCAGGCTGCTTCCGTGACGATCGTGGAGCGCCTGGTGCCGGACGAGTTGTGGGAGCTGTTCCAGTTGGTGGTGCCGGAAGCTCCGGTACGTCCGCAGGGCGGAGGCCGGCGGCGGCACGGGGATCGTGAGGTGTTGGCGGCGATCGTGTTCGTCGCCACCTCGGGGTGTACCTGGGCTCAGCTGCCGCCTTGTTTCGGCCCATCCGGGCCTACCGCCCACCGGCGCTCACCGAGTGGAGCAGGGCCAGGGTGTGGGCCAAGCTCCACCGGGTCGTCCTGGACGAGCTCGGCTCACGGGGTGAGCTGGACTGGTCGAGGTGCGCGGTCGACTCGGTGAACATGCGGGCCCTGAAAAAGGGGAGCTGACAGGTCCGAATCCTGTCGATCGGGGCAAGTGCGGGTCGAAGATCCACCTGCTCACCGAACGCACCGGTTTACCCCTGTCGCTCGCGATCTCCGGGGCCAACGTCCACGACAGCCAGGCCCTGATACCGCTCGTCGACGCCATCCCGCCGATCCGCTCGCGATGCGGCCCCGGGCGGCGCCGACCCGGCAAACTGCACGGCGACAAAGCCTACGACCACCGCTTCATCCGTGCTTACCTTCGCCGCCGACAGATCCCCGCCCGCATCACCCGCCGAGGCATCGACTCCTCCCAGCGCCTCGGCAGGCACCGCTGGGTGATCGAGCGCACCGTCGCCTGGCTCGGCGGATTCCGCCGACTCCACCGCCGTTACGAATGCAAGGCCGACCACTTCGCAGCCTTTGCCAGCATCGCCGCAGCTCTCATCTGCATCCGAAGACTCTCCAAATGAGATGTCTTCTTAAGATCGCTGAGAAGACATTTGATTTGGACGAGGTCGCGCAAATGTGGCGGGAGCTGCTGAATGCTCTGGCTCTGGTGCGGATCGAGGGTCCGGAACCGTTCTCAGCGAAGGCTTCCCAAGCCTGGAAGACCTTGAACTCGGTCACGCTCGACGTGGTTAGCGCCCATAGGCGTCTAACTCCCGTGCTGTTATTGCGATTTGCGGCCGACCAGGGAGACTGAGCCGCGAAGATGGTCCTGAAAGAAATCAACCACCCTCGGAAAAATCCCGTGCCCGCAGCAGTCTGGGCGGCACTGAGGGAGAACCAGCTGTTCTCTCCTAGACCTCGGCGCTGGCTCGGCGTGCTAGGTGGGACGGCCCTGGACCGCGGCCGGGCCCACGGTCAGTGGTCTCCTTTGGCGACTCGTACGCCCAGTTCCGCAGGGAACTTGTTGAATTCAGCGACTCAATTCGCGAACAGTTTGACGCGGCCACGCCTATTTTGTCGTCTCGTCGGGCCAGCATCATCGGGCGAAGGAGTGAGCACCGCGAACTGCTGTGGTCGTCTGAGTGGGAGGCCGCGGAGCAACCCCCGCGAGCGCGGGGCCGATGCAGGAGCAGGAAGCCGCAATCCGGGCCGGCCGGAGCAACCCCCGCGAGCGCGGGGCCGACGTGGGGGCTTGGGGAAGTGGGGGTCAGACCTCGGAGCAACCCCCGCGAGCGCGGGGCCGACAGCTGGGCGGGGTCGCGGCGCTCGGGGTCGATGGAGCAACCCCCGCGAGCGCGGGGCCGACCGGGGCTTCGTCGTTCCCGCGAAACTGGGACAGGAGCAACCCCCGCGAGCGCGGGGCCGACAGGAGGTTCGCGGCCATCTCCAGGGTGTCCATGGAGCAACCCCCGCGAGCGCGGGGCCGACATGTTGCTCGCGGAACGGGGCTTCGCGCTGGTGGAGCAACCCTCGCGAGCGCGGGGCCGACGGGTGTTCCGTGAGCGGCACCGGCCGGCCCACGGAGCAACCCCCGCGAGCGCGGGGCCGACCTGCACCGCCTGTGGACCTGGCCCACGCGGCTGGAGCAACCCCCGCGAGCGCGGGGCCGACGTCACCGGAGCCGAAAGCGTCAAGCGCGCCCTGGAGCAACCCCCGCGAGCGCGGGGCCGACAAGCCCCGGTCGATGTCGCCGAAGTGCTCGGGAGAGCAACCCCCGCGAGCGCGGGGCCGACTGCTAAGCGCCTGACACGGCGAGGGCTGTCTGTGATCAAACACACCGAGACCCGGTGCCAAACCCAGAGGGAGGGGGGACTACGGGGCGC
>NZ_JBHWIO010000094.1:25691-35002 GCF_042732075.1 Kitasatospora sp. NPDC059812 | reverse complement strand
CCGCGCGCGCGCCCGCGGGTCGTTAGCCGCCAAGCAACATCATCGGGACTCCGCGTGTGTGGTCCCCCGGCGCGGGCGCGCTTTTGTGGAGATCCGCGTCATAAGCCCGGCCGCCCCGGCAATTCCTTTTTCCGCCATTTCCGGGGCGGTCGGCCGAAACCGCCGCCCCCGCCCGTCAGACCGCGACCGCGTCCTCCGGCCGGATCGGCAGCCGGCCGACCGGCAGGCCGGTGGCCGCCCGGACGGCGGCGGCCACGGCCGCCGGGGCGACCACCGCGGGGGCGGCGCTGACCGCCTTGGCCCCGAAGGTGGCGACCACGTCCCGCTCCTCCAGCAGGGCGGCGATCCGCACCTGCGGGGTGTCCAGCGCGGTGGGCAGCCGGTAGCCGGTGAGCGAGGGGTTCAGCAGCACGCCGCCCTCGGTGCGCAGGTCCTCCAGCAGCGCCAGGCCGACGCCCTGGGCCACGCCCGCCTCGATCCGGTCCTCGATCTGCCGCGGGTTCAGCGCCCGGCCGACGTCCTGGGCGACCGTCATCTCGACCACCCGGACGGCGCCCAGCTCGATGTCCACGTCCACCACCGCGCGCATCGCGCAGAACGCGATCGACACGAAGGCGTCGCCCTGCCCGGACTCGTCCAGCGGCTCGGTGGGGTGCGGGCGGCACTGGGCCGTCGCCCAGAGCTCCTTGCCCTCCAGCGCCTCGGCGACCGGCATGCCGAGCACCCCGTCGTACGAGGTGATCTTGCCGTCGGCGATCTGCAGCAGTTCCACCGACATCCCGAAGTTGGCGGCGATCGGCTGCAGCAGCTGGTGGCGGACCATCAGCGCGGCGCGCTCGACGGCGCCGCCGGAGACCCAGGTGTGCCGGCCGCGGGCGGAGGGACCGGCGATGGACTGGTCGCTGTCGGCCGGCGCGATGTACACCTCGCTGACGCCCAGCACGGTCTGCACGATCTGCCGGGCCAGCGTGGCGAAGCCCTGTCCGGAGTCGACGGCCGCGCAGATCACCGTGGCGTGGTCGCCGCTGACCCGCACGGTGGCGGTGGAGACCTCGTCCTCGCCCTCGGCGCCGAGCATGTGCACCATGCCGACGGCGTAGCCGATCCCGCGCCGCACCGCCGCCGGGTCGCCGGCGCCACCGGGCCCGCCCGGCAGCAGCCACTCGGCGTCCGGGTCGTCCACCGGCAGGGCCGGCAGCGGCTCGGCCGCGACGGCCTCCAGCAGCGCGCCGACCGGCGCCGGGCAGGTGACGGCCTGTCCGGTGGGCATCGGGTCGCCGGTGGCCATCGCGTTGCGGCGGCGGATCTCCACCGGGTCCACGCCGATCCGGGCGGCCAGCTGGTCCAGCTGCGACTCGTAGGCGAAGCAGGCCTGCAACGCGCCCTCGCCGCGCATCCGCCCGGCCGGCGGGTTGTTGGTGCGCACCGCCCAGGCGTCCACGAAGACGTTCGGGCAGACGTACGGGCCGACCGAGAACGCGGTGGCGGCGGCCAGCGCCTC
Source organism: Kitasatospora sp. NPDC059812 (assembly GCF_042732075.1). NCBI lineage: Bacteria > Bacillati > Actinomycetota > Actinomycetes > Kitasatosporales > Streptomycetaceae > Kitasatospora > Kitasatospora sp. NPDC059812. The sequence continues at coordinate 33,501 of NZ_JBHWIO010000094.1, read as the reverse complement.
GGCGGAGACGTCCGCGTACGCGCCGCCGTCCAGCAGGATCTGCGCCTCGACCTTCACCAGGGTGCCCTCGGCGTCGGCGTGGTGGCGGTAACGCAGCAGCGCGGGGTGGCGCGAGGGGTGGGTGTGGAAGGACTCCTCGCGGGTGAGGGTCATCTTCACCGGGCGGCCGGTGCGCAGCGCCAGCAGCGCCAGGGTGACCTGGAAGGAGAGGTCCTCGCGGTCGGTGGTGGCCCCGGGCACGCCGGTGACCACCAGCCGGACCCGGTCGGGCTCCAGGCCGAGGCAGGCGGCGGTGCGGTCGCGGTCGCCGTGCGGGTCGGTCGAGGACAGGTGCAGTTCGACGCCGCCGTCCGGGCGCGGCACGGCCAGCCCGGCCTCGGCGCCGAGCGGGGCCGGGTCCTGACGGCCGACCTGGTAGAGGCCCTCGATGATGATCTCGCCGGCCGCGTCCGGATCCCCGGTGCGCAGCGGCAGGTGGCGGAACAGGTTGCCGTCCGGGTGCAGCGACGGGGCGGTGAAGGCCTGCTCGGGGTCGGTGACGGCCTCCAGCGGCTCGTAGTCGACCGCGATCAGACCGACCGCCAGCCGGGCGGTGTCCGGGTGGTCGGCGGCCACTGCGGCGATCGGCTCGCCGTGGTGGCGCACCACGCCCGCGGCCAGCACCGGCCGGTCGGCGACGATCGGCCCGGCCGGGGCGCCGTCCGGGGTGCCGTCCGGACCGGGCGGCAGGTCGGCGGCGGTGACCACGGCGTGCACGCCGGGCAGCGCGAGCGCCGCCGCGGTGTCGATGCCCCTGATCCGGGCGTGCGGGTGCGGCGAGCGCAGTACCGCGCCCCAGAGCAGCCCCTCGGCCCACAGGTCGGCCGCGTACGGGTAGATGCCGAGCGCCTTGGGCAGCGCGTCGCTGCGCAGCGGTGAGCTGCCCAGGCCGAACGGCTCCGGTGCGCCGCCCTCGCCGCCGTCCTGCTGGAGTGCTGCGCCGATGTCGGTAGGCGACGTCATGATGCGTGGTCGTCCTCGGGGAGCCGGATGCCGTGGGCGGGGGTGGCGCCGTACGGGACGCCGGCCGGGGCGGTGCCACCGGCCGGAGCGCCGTGCGGGGGCGTGGCGACGTAGGGCGTGCCGTGCGGGGGCGTGCCGTCGAAGGCGGCCCCGGGCAGCGGCGTGCCGTGCGCGGGGGTGGGTTCGTAGACCGGGGCGTCGTACCCGGCGTCGTAGCCGTTCTGCTGCGGGTAGCCGCCGGGCACGTAGGTGCCGTGGGCGGGGGTGCCCTGGTACGGCTGCTCGGGGTAGCCCTGCGGCGGGTAGTACACCTGGTCGTCGGCGGTCTGGGCGGGGATGCCCTGGACCGGCGTCAGGACGGCGGTGTCGTACACGCCGGTGTCGTAGCCGCCCTGGCCGTCGCCGTACGGCTGGTCGGCGCCGGCCGGGGGCTGCTCGGCGGGCGGCTGCGGGACGTGCTCGATCCAGGCGTCGGCGTCGGCGTAGACCGGCGGTTCGGCGGCCTGCTGCGGTCCGGCGGCCGCTTCCCCGGCGGGCTGGTCGGCGGGCTGGTCGGTGGCCGGTGAGGCTGCCTGGGCGGCGGTCGCGGCGGCCGTCTCCTCCGCCTCCTCGACGTCCTCGGCGCGCGCGTCGGCGATGCTCTGGACGGCGGCCAGCACGCCGCGGTAGCCGGTGCAGCGGCAGAGGTTGCCGCAGAGCGCCTGGCGGGCCTCGACCTCGGTCGGGCGGTGGTTGCGCTGGAGCAGGTCGTGCACCGCCATCGCCATGCCGGGGGTGCAGTAGCCGCACTGCACCGCGCCGGACTCGGCCAGCGCCTGCTGGACGTCGCTCGCGCCGCCGGCGGCCGACAGGCCCTCGACGGTGTTGATCTCGCTGTCGGCGGCCAGCGCGGCGGGCACCAGGCAGCCGGCCACCAGCTGGCCGTCCACCTGCACCGAGCAGGCCCCGCACTCGCCCTGCTCGCAGCCGTCCTTGGCGCCGGCCAGGCCGAGCCGCTCGCGCAGCACGTAGAGCAGGCTCTCGCCGATCCAGGCGTCGGTGACGGGCCGTTCGAAACCATTGACCCGCAAGGTGTACGAGGCGCACGGGCGCAGCTCGCGGCTGACCTGCGGGGTGAGGCCGAGCGGGTCGGCGTCGAGGGTCTCGATGGGGTCTGTGGTCACTTCAGCGCCCTTCCCAGTGCCCGTCGGGCCAGCACCGATACGGTACGCCGCAGCCGAACGGCGGCCGCGCTCGGCCCCTCGGTCGCGGCCTCCCAGGCGCCTTCGGCGCCGTAGCTGTCGGGGACGCAGGCGGCGGCCACGTACTCGCCGAAGGCGGCGGTCGCGGCCGGGTCGATCTCCCGGCTGCCGTCCCAGTCGATGCAGCCGGCGACCCAGGCCTCGGCCTCCAGCGGGCGCAGCGGCACGGGCGCGACGGCGCCGACCGCGCAGCGCACGGCGCGCCGGGCGGGGTCGAGGACCAGCGCGACGGAGGCGGTGGCGCGGGCCGGGCCGCTGCGGCCGGTGGCCTTGAGGAAGACCTGCGGGGCGTGCAGCAGCGGGACGCGCACCCAGGTGAGGAGTTCGCCGGGGCGCACCGGGTCGAGGCCGGTGAGCAGGTGACTGACCGGCACCTCGCGGCTGGCGCCGGCCCGGGCGAGGGTGACGCTGGCCTCCAGGGCGGTGAGCACCGGGAGGGTGTCGCCGGCCGGGGCGGCGGTGACGATGTTGCCGCCGAGGGTGCCGACGTTGCGGACCTGCGGCGGGCCGGCGGTGCGGGCGGCGTCCGCGAGCGCGGGGATGAGCGCGGCGAAGTCGGGGCGGTCCATCCGGGCGTGGGTGAGTCCGGCGCCGAGGACGGCGGTGCCGCCGTCCTCGTAGCGCCAGCCGCGCAGTTCGGTGATCCGGCCGAGGCCGACCAGGGCGGCGGGGCGTAGCCGTCCGGCGTTGACGGCTTCCATCAGGTCGGTGGCGCCGGCCACCGGTACCGCGGCCGGGGTGGCGGCCAGCGCGTCGACGGCCTCGTCGAGGGAGGCCGGCAGCATGATCGTCCGGTTCACCTGGGTCCCACCGTGCTCCACTTGCTCATCGATCGGCTGCCGCCCGCGGCCTTCGGCCGTGGTGTCCGCGTCAGCAGCCCGGCCTGGCCCGTAGGGTACGGGCGATCGGGCCGGGTTGGGCAACTCTGGCACACAATGCTCGATGATCATTTCGGGGCAGGTGAACGGGACTGCCCGATTGGGACGGATACCGGGCGGTATCTGCCCAGGCCCGAACCGGACCTGGGCAGATGTTCATCTGTTCTTGACGTCAGATGACCACTCAGAAGTTCCCGCAAGGGGCAAGTCCGTCGCGCTCAGCGCACCGGCGGCGGGCCCTCGATCGGCCGGCCGGCCACCCCGGGCCAGCGCTGCCAGGGGTGCGGGCCGTCCGCCGGGCGGTACTCCACGCCGAGCGCGTCCAGCACCTTCAGGTGCGCCTCCAGCCGGTGCTGGAAGCCGGCGTAGTCGCGCTCGGCCGGATCGGTGGGCAGGTCGGACCAGGCGACCTCGGCGAAGGCCACCAACCGGGGGAAGGCCCGGTAGTCGATGTCCCGGGCGCTGTCCATGAACTCGCTCCACAGGTTGGCCTGGGTGCCGATCACGTGCCGGGCGGCCGTCTCGTCCAGCTGCCCGGGCACCGGCTCGAAGCGGTACACGTCCTCCAGCGTGCGCACGAAGCCGACCGGGATCGGCTCGTCCGGGCCGTCGGCCTGCCGGTGGTCGAAGTAGACGTGCTGCTCGGGGCACATCACCACGTCGTGCCCGGCCTTGGCCGCGGCGATCCCGCCGCCGAACCCGCGCCAGGAGGAGACGGCGGCGCCCGGGGCGAGCCCGCCCTCCAGGATCTCGTCCCAGCCGATCAGCCGGCGGCCGCGCTCGGCCAGCCAGCGGTCGAAGTGCCGGATCACGAAGCTCTGCAGCTCGTCCTCGTTGGCCAGGCCGAGCTCGCGGATCCGCGCCTGGGCGGCCGCGCTGTCCTTCCACTGCTCCTTGGGGCACTCGTCGCCGCCGAGGTGGATGAACTCGGACGGGAAGAGCTCCAGGACCTCCTCCAGCACGCCCTCGAAGAAGCGCAGGGTGTCCTCGGAGGCGTTGAGCACGTTGTGGCTGACGCCCCAGTCCGTCCAGACGCCGAGCGCCGCGGTGTCCACCACGTCGGTGTTGCCCAGCTCGGGGTAGGCCGCGACGGCGGCCTGGGTGTGCCCGGGCAGGTCGACCTCCGGGACGACGGTGACCCCGCGCGCGGCCGCGTAGGCGACGATCTCGCGCAGGTCGTCCTGGGTGTAGTAGCCGCCGTGCGGGCGGTCGTCGCGGCGCTGGCCGGCCCGGTAGCCGACCATCGAGCGGTCCCGCCAGGCGCCGCGCTCGGTCAGGCCGGGGTAGCGCTTGATCTCCACCCGCCAGCCCTGGTCGTCGGTCAGGTGCAGGTGCAGCACGTTGAGCTTGTGCGCGGCCAGCAGGTCGACGAAGCGCAGCACGTCCGACTTGGGCAGGAAGTGCCGGGCGACGTCGAGCAGCGCGCCGCGCCAGCCGAACCGGGGGGAGTCCTCGATGTCCGCGCCGGGCAGCACCCAGCCGGTGCCGCGCAGCGGGGACCGGCGGAAGGCGTCCGGGCCGAGCAACTGCCGCAGGGTCTGCGCGCCCCACAGCGCACCGGCCGGCCCGCCCGCGGCCACCAGGGCGTGGCCGGGGCGCACCGTGATCCGGTACGCCTCGGCGGCCAGCGCGTCGTCCTGGACCAGTTCGATGCCCGTGCCCGGCCGGCCCGGGCCGAGCGGCAGCCCGGTGGCCGCGGTCAGCGTGGTGCGCAGCCACCGCTCGGCGTCGGCCAGCCCGGGCGGCGCGGTCAGCGTGGTGGCGTCGTCGAGGGGGAAGTCCTCGTCCGGGCGGCGGACGGCACTCGAAGGCACGGGAATGAGGTCCATTCCGACATCCTGCCCCCGCCCCGGACGACTGGCATAGACCACTTCGGAAACTCGGCACTATGCAAAACGGCACTGTGCACAACCACACCGTGCACAACGGCGCCGGGCACCGGCCCGCGGCGGCCGGTGCTACTTGCCGCCGTTGTTGTCGTCGCCGCCCTGCGGCTTGCCGATGCCGTCGTAGATCTCCTTGCACATCGGGCAGACCGGGTACTTCTTCGGGTCGCGCCCGGGCACCCAGACCTTGCCGCAGAGCGCCACCACGGGCGAGCCGGAGAGCGCGCTCTCCATGATCTTGTCCTTCTGGACGTAGTGCGCGAAGCGCTCGTGGTCGCCGTCCCCGTGGGACACCTGGGGGACTGGCTCGACCAGGGTGCCGGTGCCGAGGCCGCGCTCGGGCTCAAGAGTGCTCATAGGTGCCAAGTCTATGGGCGCCCCGCGAAACCCGGCCAGTATCGCGACGGCGGCCCGTACGTCAGTTCAGCGTCGGGTCGTCCGGATAGGTCGCGAGCAGCGCCAGCGGGCCGCGCTGGCGGCGCAGCACCGAGCGCCACAGCCGCTCCGGTTCCGGGCTGGAGATGTCCCCCGGCTCGCAGTCCACCAGGTACCAGGCGCCGCTCCCCAGCTCCGTCTCCAGCTGGCCCGGCGACCAGCCGGCGTACCCGGCGAAGATCCGCAGCGCGCCCAGCTCGCCGGCCAGCACCTCGGGCGGCGCCTCCAGGTCCACCAGGCCGATCGCGCCGTGCACCCGCCGCCAGCCGAGCGGCTCGCCGGTGCCCGGCTCCCCCGGCGCCACGGCGAGGCCGAGCGCCGAGTCCAGCGCCACCGGTCCGCCCTGGAACACCACGGCGGGCTGCCCGACCAGCCGCCCCCAGCCGTCCAGGACGCTGCCCACCTCGACCGGCGTCGGCCGGTTGAGGACCACGCCGAGCGCCCCCTCGACGTCGTGGTCGAGGAGCAGCACCACCGCCCGGGCGAAGTTCGGGTCGGTGAGCAGGGGCGTCGCGACGAGCAGACGGCCGGTGTGGGACCGTCCTGCGTGCGAGTGGGCCGCCGTCATGCCCACATGATCCCGCAGAACGGCCGGGGTCGGACACCTCAACGATCGAAACCCCGCCACGCCGGACAAACACCCGAACGGCCCCTCCGGCGGGCGGGAGCGAGCCCGGAGAGAGGACCATCACGGGAGAGGCTCACGGGAACCATCGGCACGCCCACTACCATCTACGGATGGTGGACGCCCTTCTACGGTGCCGACTCGGTTTTGCCGGGGGCCCGAGCGCGCCCGTACCAACCGGTCCACCACCGGCTCTCTACCGGAGCCTTCCCACCCCTCTGGCACCCCGGATTGCGAGAACGATGACCGACGACGTCCTGCTGGTCCACGGCGGAAACCCGCTCGAAGGCGAGATCCGCGTCCGCGGTGCGAAGAACCTGGTGCCCAAGGCCATGGTCGCCGCCCTCCTCGGCCAGGGCCCCAGCAGACTGCGCAACGTCCCGGACATCCGCGACGTCAAGGTGGTCCGCGGCCTGCTCCAGCTGCACGGGGTCACCGTGCGGACCGGCGACGAGGACGGCGAGCTGATCCTCGACCCGTCGCACGTGGAGAGTGCGAACGTCGCCGACATCGACGCGCACGCGGGCTCCTCGCGGATCCCGATCCTGTTCTGCGGCCCGCTGCTGCACCGCCTCGGCCACGCCTTCATCCCGGGCCTGGGCGGCTGCGACATCGGCGGCCGCCCGGTCGACTTCCACTTCGAGGTGCTGCGCCAGTTCGGCGCCACCATCGAGAAGCACCCGCAGGGCACCTACCTGGTCGCCCAGCAGCGCCTGCGCGGCACCAAGATCGAGCTGCCCTACCCCTCGGTCGGCGCGACCGAGCAGGTGCTGCTCACCGCCGTCCTCGCCGAGGGCGTCACCGAGCTGCGCAACGCGGCCATCGAGCCGGAGATCGTCGACCTGATCTGCGTGCTGCAGAAGATGGGCGCGATCATCACCCTGGGCACCGACCGGACCATCCTGATCACCGGCGTCGACGAGCTGGGCGGCTACACCCACCGCGCGCTGCCGGACCGCCTGGAGGCCGCTTCCTGGGCCTGCGCGGCGCTGGCCACCAGGGGCGACATCTACGTCCGCGGCGCCCGCCAGCTGGAGATGATGACCTTCCTGAACACCTTCCGGAAGGTCGGCGGCGCCTTCGAGGTGGAGGACGAGGGCATCCGCTTCTGGCACCCGGGCGGCGAGCTCAAGGCGATCGCCCTGGAGACCGACGTGCACCCGGGCTTCCAGACCGACTGGCAGCAGCCGCTGGTCGTCGCCCTGACCCAGGCCACCGGCCTGTCCATCGTCCACGAGACGGTGTACGAGTCGCGGCTCGGCTTCACCGGTGCGCTCAACCAGATGGGTGCGCACATCCAGCTGTACCGCGAGTGCCTGGGCGCCACCCCGTGCCGCTTCGGCGCGCGCAACTTCCTGCACTCGGCGGTCGTCTCCGGCCCGTCCAAGCTGATGGGCGCCGAGCTGGTCATCCCCGACCTGCGCGGCGGCTTCTCGTACCTGATCGCGGCGCTGGCGGCCGAGGGCACCTCGACCGTGCACGGCATCGACCTGATCAACCGCGGCTACGAGAACTTCATGGACAAGCTGCGCGACCTGGGCGCCCACGTCGAGCTGCCGTCCGAGCAGCTGGTCGACGCCTGACCCGCAGGGCCCACAGGCCTACGGGCCTGTGGGCCTGTGGGCCCGTGGCCCCACGACGAGAGGCCGGGGGGGGGGGGGGCGCGCGCGCGCGCGCCGGGCGCGGGGGCGGGGGGGGGGTGGGGGGGGGTGGGGGGGGGGGCTGAGAGGGGGGACGGGGCCG
>NZ_JBHWIO010000094.1:18339-25681 GCF_042732075.1 Kitasatospora sp. NPDC059812 | reverse complement strand
CCCCAGACGGGGAGCCCGGCCTCTCGGGCGTTCAAGGGGTGGTTCAGGCGCCCTTGGCGGCTTCCTTCAGCTTGGAGCCCGCGCTCACCTTGGCGCTGTAGCCGGCCGCGATCTGGATCGGCTCACCGGTCTGCGGGTTGCGGGCGGTGCGGGCGGCGCGGTGGGTGCGCTCGAAGGTCAGGAAACCGGGGATGGTGACCTTCTCGTCGCCCTTGGCGACGACCTCGCCGACGATCTCGGCGAAGGCGGCCAGAACGGCGTCGGCGTCCTTGCGGGTCACCTCGGCGCGCTCGGACAGCGCGGCCACCAGCTCACTGCGGTTCATGTGTACTCCTGTGGTCTGTTCGCTTGCGGTGTGCGGGGGCCCATCGGTACTCCCACCGGGGGGCACCCGGATAGGCCGCAGGTCCGCACACTGTGCTCATGCAGGCAATGCGTGGTCGCAGGCCGGGTCCGTACCCGATGCCGCGCGCCGGTGCCGTCGAAGGCCCGTCCGCCTGCCTGGATACGAATCCTGCCCCGACCGGCCCCGAGAAAGCCAATCGGGCCCCGGCCACGACACCCGAACGAACCCCGCCCGTTGGAGGTGTGACGCTCCGTCGGCTCCGGCGGACCGGGCCCGGGCGGCGGTCGGGACGACGCGCCGGAAGACCAGGGGGACGTTCCGTACTTGTCGGACACGCCTGCCCCGTGCAGGGCTACCGTACGCCCTAGGCACGACAAGCCCAAACACGCCCCTCGCCCTTGTGTCGCAAGGGTTCGGGGCGGACTCGGACGGGTAAGGCCGCTATTCGGACATTTGACCGATCAGCGACACGTCGGCCGCCTCGCCGGTCAGAGCTTGACGGTGGGGAAGGAGGAGGCGTCGAGCGTGCCGACGATGCCCGGGGTCGGACGGGCCGGCTCCGTGCTCTCCTGGACGCCCGCCAGCGCCGCCTCGCGCACCGCCGAGGCGACCGTCTTGGCGACGTCCTTGTGGAAGACGCTCGGGATGATGTAGTTGGCGTTCAGCTCGTCGTCGGCGACGGTGGTGGCCAGCGCCCGGGCGGCGGCGATCATCATCTCGGTGTTGACGGTGCGGCTCTGGGCGTCCAGGAGGCCGCGGAAGACACCCGGGAAGACCAGCACGTTGTTGATCTGGTTGGGGAAGTCGCTGCGGCCGGTGGCGACCACGGCGGCGGTCTGCCGGGCGATGGCCGGGTCGACCTCCGGGTCCGGGTTGGCCAGCGCGAAGACGATCGAGTCCTCGGCCATGGTGGCCAGGTCGTCGCCGTCCAGGACGTTCGGGGCCGAGACGCCGATGAAGACGTCGGCGTCCGCCACGGCCTCCTTGAGGCTGCCGGTGCGGCCCGAGCGGTTGGTGTGCTCGGCGATCCAGCGCAGGCTGTCGTTGAGGTCCTCCCGGCCCTGGTGGACCACACCGCGCACGTCCGCCACGGTGGCGTGCTCGACACCGGCCGCCAGCAGCAGCTTGAGGATCGCGGTGCCGGCGGCGCCGGCGCCCGACATCACCACCCGGATGTCGCTGATCTCCTTGCCGACCACCTTCAGCGCGTTGGTGAGGGCGGCCAGCACCACGATCGCGGTGCCGTGCTGGTCGTCGTGGAAGACCGGGATGTCCAGGGCCTCGCGCAGCCGGGCCTCGATCTCGAAGCAGCGCGGCGCGGAGATGTCCTCCAGGTTGATGCCCGCGAAGCCGGGGGCGATCGCCTTGACGATGGCCACGATCTCGTCGGTGTCCTGGGTGTCCAGGCAGATCGGCCAGGCGTCGATCCCGGCGAAGCGCTTGAACAGGGCCGCCTTGCCCTCCATGACCGGCAGTGCGGCGGCCGGGCCGATGTTGCCCAGGCCCAGCACCGCCGAGCCGTCGGTGACCACGGCGACGCTGTTGCGCTTGATGGTGAGGCGGCGGGCGTCCTCGGGGTTCTCGGCGATCGCCATGCAGACCCGGGCGACGCCCGGGGTGTAGATCATGCTGAGGTCGTCACGGTTGCGGATCGGGAGCTTGGACGACATCTCGATCTTGCCGCCGAGGTGCATCAGGAAGGTGCGGTCCGAGACCTTGCCGATCGACACGCCGTCGATCGCCCGCAGCTTCTCGACGATCTCCTCGCCGTGCGCGACCGAGGAGGCCGCCACCGTGACGTCGATCCTCAGCGCCTCCAGGCCGGAGGCGGTGACGTCGAGGCCGGTCACCGAACCGCCGGAGGACTCCACGGCCGTGGTGATCGCACTGACGGCGTTGCCCCGGGCCGGGACCTCCAGCCGCACCGTGATCGAGTTGGAGACACTGGGCACCGTCGCCATCGACGCTTCCTTCTTCCGTCCGTGCGGCAGGTTCAACATTTTGTTGAAGGCATCGCCTGCGCATGCTAGACCTCGATCGTCGCACCTTCCAAGGGGTAGCCAGAAATAACGTTCATTGAGTGTGTGGACCCGACAACTTCTTGCCTCTCCGGGCCGATGCGTTACATTGGACGGGACACCGGCTCGATCCAAGCCCCCGGGCCCAACCTTCGTCCCTTCGAGGGACCACTTGCCGCGAGGCGAGCATGGCGGGTCGGTGTCACTAACGTCTGAAGGCCCCTCACCATTCGGTGAGGGGCCTTCTTCGTCCGGCGGACCGGCCGTCAGCCGTGCAGCAGCGCGGGCACGCCGGCCGCGTCCGGCAGGTCGTCCGGACCGGACAGCACGGTCAGCCGCTGGGTCGCCCGGGTGAGCGCCACGTACAGCACCCGCAGGCCGGCCTCCGACTCGCCGGCGATGCCGGTCGGGTCGGCCACCACGGTCGCGTCGTACTCCAGGCCCTTCGCCTCCAGGCTGCCCAGCACCACCGCCCGCTCGCCCAGGCCCTCGGCCCAGCCGGCCGCCTCGGCCCGGCGGTCCATCGGCACCACGATCGCCACGGTGCCGTCGACCTCGCCCAGCAGCCGCTCCAGCTCCGCCCGGGCCGCCGCGCCGAAAGCCTCCGGGGCGGGATCCACGACGGCCGCGAAGCGCGGCTCGACGCCGACCCGGCGCACCGCGGTCGGCGACGGGGTGCCCGGCGCGGCCAGCGCCAGCACCTTGGCCGCGACCTCGGCGATCTCGGCCGGGTTGCGGTAGTTGACGGTCAACGTGAAGCGGCGGCGCGGCTTGCCGGACAGCACCTCGTCCAGCGCGGCCTGCGCCTCCTGCGGGAACGGCCAGGAGGACTGCGCCGGGTCGCCGACGATCGTCCAGGTCGCCATCCGGGCCCGGCGGCCGATCATGCGCCACTGCATCGGGGTGAGGTCCTGCGCCTCGTCCACGATCACGTGCGCGTACTCGGTGCGCTCGACGGGGACGCGCTCGCGCTGACGGGAGCTGCGGTCGGCGAAGGTGGTGACCTCCTCCAGCCCGCTCAGCAGGTCCACCGCGTTCACCTCGCGCACCTTCGGCCGGGCCGCCTCGCCGAGCAGCACCTGGAGCTCGTCCACCAGCGCGACGTCGTGCGCGGACAGCGCGCCCTCGCCGTTCGGGGACAGCTGGCGCCAGGACGCCGCCAGCAGCCTCGCCTCGTCCGGGGAGACGGCGCGGCGGGCGATCCGGTTGATGTGCCGGTGCTGCTTGAGCGTGCCGAGCACCCGGCGCGGGGTCACGGCGGGCCACCAGGCGTCCAGGAAGTCCAGGAACGGCGCCTCGTCCGAGACGTACTCGTCGAAGGACTCCTTCTCCTCCTGGCGCTGCTCGCGGGCGTAGTGGTCGGTCGGCTTCGGCAGGTGCCGGGTGAGCTCCTGCCACAGGGCGTCCAGCAGCATCCGGCGGGCGCGCGGGCGCAGCAGGTTCAGCGGGGTGCCGCCGGCGCCGATCACGTTGCTGCGCACGGCCTTGAGCCGGCCCGCGTCCAGCTTGAGCACCTCGCCGCGGGCGACCACCTTCAGCTCCTGCGGCGCGCCCAGCTCCAGCGCGGCCCGAGCCGCCCGGCGCAGCAGCTGCACCATCCGGCCCGAGCCCTTGACCCGGGCCGCCTCCGGGCTGTCGTAGGTGCCCGCCTCGATGCCGTCCACCAGCGAACCGACCGCGCGGATGGCGACCTGCCCCTCCTCGCCGAGCGAGGGCAGCACGCCCTCGGTGTAGGAGACCAGCAGCGGGGTCGGCGAGACCACCAGGATGCCCCCGGCGTAGCGGCGGCGGTCCTGGTACAGCAGGTACGCGGCGCGGTGCAGGGCGACGGCGGTCTTGCCGGTGCCCGGGCCGCCGGTGACGAGCGTGGCGCCGGCGGCGGCCGCCCGGATCACCTCGTCCTGCTCCTTCTGGATGGAGGAGACGATGTCGCGCATCGAGTGGCTGCGGGCGCGGCCGAGCGAGGCCATCAGTGCGCCGTCGCCGACCACCGCCAGCTCCCGGCCGTTCAGGGTCGGGGTGAGGTCGGGACGCAGCAGGTCGTCCTCGACGCCGATCACCCTGCGCCCCTTGGAGCGGATCACCCGGCGACGGACCACCCGGCCCGGCTCGACCGGGGTGGCGCGGTAGAACGGCGCGGCGGCGGGCGCCCGCCAGTCGATCACCAGCGGCCCGTACTCGGCGTCCAGCACACCGAGACGGCCGATGTGCAGGGTCTCGGCGACGGCCGGGTCGGCCGGGTCGAGCGGCGTGTCGGAGGGGATGCCGTGTTCCTCCGGGGCGTCCGCCCGCTGGAGGTCGATCCGGCCGAACAGGAAGTCCTCGAACTCGTTGTTCAGGCGCTGAAGGTGGGCGCCGGCCCGGTAGACCTGGGCGTCGCGCTCGGCGAGCGCGCCGGGGGTGCCGACGTGGACCCGCTTGGCGGCGTCCTCCAGGATGTACTCGGCCTCGGCAAGCTTCTCCTCCAGCCGGTGGTAGACGGTGTCGAGGTGCTGCTGCTCACCGGCGATCTCGCGCTCGCGTACGGTCTCGCGGTCGGTGGCGGCGGTGGTGTCCGTGTTGCTCTGCATGGCCTCGGTGGTAGCGGCGGAATCCGGCTCCGGAAAACGAGCGGACGGATGATCCTACGCCCCAACCGGGGTAAACGTGAAGGCCGCCCACCGCAAAGCGGTGGACGGCCTTCACTGTCAACATGGGGTGGTGGAGATGCCGGGAATCGAACCCGGGTCCAGTGGAGTTAATTCAGGGCTTCTCCGAGCGCAGTCCGCTGTGATTTTCTCGGCCCTGGCAGTCACACGGACAAGCCGCCAACAGGCCCAGCTGCTGTTTGATTTCCCATCCACCCTCGCAGCCCGGGCGGACGGTTGAGTTCCCTAGATTATGCCAGGGTCCGGGTCGGGAACTCCCCGGTCTGACACCCAAGCGCTATCGGTGCTTATTAGGCAGCGAGAGCGAACTGCTGGGAATCGCGCTTAGAGTTGGCGATTATTTTTTTGCGACACGTGGTTAACGAGATCATTGCCGCGTTCCTCGGCTCGCTTCCCCTGTTTCAACATCCCCTGTCGAAACCGATCATCCCCATGTTTTGTTGAGAAACAGCCGGACGGTGACCGTCCGTGTTGCTGACGCCATAGTACGCGAGGCGGCGGGTGAGGGTCCAGCGGATTAACCCTGGCGCCGCCGGGCGGCCGCCACCGCGCGGGCCGTCTCGCGGGTGTCCTGCTTCTCGCGCAGCGTCTGCCGCTTGTCGTACAGCTTCTTGCCGACCGCGAGCGCCAGTTCGAGCTTCACCCGGCCGTCCTTGAAGTACAGCGAGAGCGGGACGAGCGTGTGGCCCGCGTCGCGGACCGTGCTCTCGATCTTGCGGATCTCCAGCCGGTGCAGCAGCAGCTTGCGCTTGCGCCGGGCCGCGTGGTTGGTCCACGTCCCCTGGGTGTACTCGGGGATGAACACGTTGTCGATCCAGGCCTCGTGGTTCTGGATGTAGGCGTAGCCGTCGACCAGGTTGGCCCGCCCCTCGCGCAGTGACTTCACCTCCGTGCCGGTGAGCACGAGGCCGCACTCATAGGTGTCGAGGATCGTGTACTCGTGTCGCGCCTTCTTGTTCTGCGCGATCAGCTTCTGTCCGGTTTCCTTTGCCATAGCGCGGCCATTCTCGCACTTCGGCCGGTTCGGGGCAGCCCCTTTAGGCGCGGGTGCCGAGCCCGGCCAGCACCCGCAGGGCGAGCGCGTCGGCGTCCTCGCCGGCCGCCGCCGGGACGTCCGGGGTCAGGCCGGAGCCCTCCGGGGAGCGGCCGGCCGGGGTGTAGTAGCGGCCGACGGTCAGCTCCAGCACGGCGCCGTCGGCGAGCCGGCTGGGCTGCTGGACGGTGCCCTTGCCGAAGGTCCGGGAGCCCACCACCACGGCGCGGCTGCGGTCCTGGAGCGCGCCGGTGAGCAGTTCGGCGGCGCTCATCGTGCCGCCGTCGACCAGCACCACCAGCGGGGTGCGCTGGTCGCCCCCGGGCGGGGCGGTCAACTCCCTGGTCTCGCCGCGCTCCTGGTACGAGCCGACCGGGCCGCCGTCCAGGAAGATCCCGGCGGTGCCGGCGGCCTCCTCGACCAACCCGCCCGAGTTGCCGCGCAGATCGAGCACCACACCGGCGTGCGGGGCGCGCAGAGCGGCGCGCACCTGATCGGTCACGCCGCTGGTGAAGGCCCGTACGGCGATCCGCAGCACGCCCTTCTCCAGCTGCTCGGCGGTGACCTGCCGGCTGTCCAACAGGGCGCGCCGCAGCCGCAGTTCGCGGACCTCGCCGGCACCGCGCCGCACGGCGAGGGTGACCTCGGAGCCCACCCCGCGCTCGCCGTCGCGCCCGCGCAGCCGGGCCACCACCTCGGTGACCGGCAGGTGGTCGGCCTGGTCCTGGTCGATCCGCAGCAGCCGGTCGCCGGCCTCGATCCCGGCCGTGGCGGCGGGCCCGGCGGGCGCGACCTGGGAGACCGCGGTGGCGCCGTCCTCGCCGCGGCCGACCGAGAGCCCGACGCCCAGGTAGCGGCCGTCCAGTCCCTGGCTGAACGCGGCGTACTCCTGGGCGCTGTAGTACGCGCCCCAGCGGTCGCCGTTGGCCCCGAGCAGGTGCTCGGCCTGCTGCTCGGACAGCGCGGTGCCGGCCGGGTCCGCCGGGAGGCCCGGGGCCGCGCCCGCGACCGGGGCGGCGCCGGCGGCCGGGTGCCGTGGCGGGTCGCCCCAGGCGCCGGTGGCGGCCCCGGCGATCAGCACGACACCGAACACCAGGCTGAGGGTGGCCACCTGACGTGCCCTGCGCGGAGTTTCCAGCATGGCACCGGAGTGTAGACACCGTGTCGGGCGCGACGGGCCACAACGGCGGGCGAAACGACGGCGGCCCCGGACGGCGCCCCGGCGGCCGGGGCCCCCCCGGGCCGGGGGGGGGGGACCCTGTTGGTGTTTGGGCGGGGGGAGAAACCCCCCCCCCCC
>NZ_JBHWIO010000094.1:0-18329 GCF_042732075.1 Kitasatospora sp. NPDC059812 | reverse complement strand
TGTTTTTTGTTTTCTGGCGGGTGGGGGGGGGGCGGGGGGGCCGCGGGGGGGGCGGGCGGGGGGGGGGGGGGGGGGGGGGGCGGGCCCCGCCCCCCCCCCCCCGGGGCCGGAGGTGGTCAGACCTTGAGGTACTTGCGCAGGGTGAAGAACGCCGCCACGCCGGCCATGCCCATACCGACCACGATCAGCAGCGGTATCACCGCGAGCACCGAGCCGAGGCCGATGAAGTGGATGAACTGCACCCGGTCGGCCAGCCAGTTCTGGACGAAGAAGTGCCCGCCGACCAGCAGCCCGGAGGCCATGGCCGCGCCGAGCAGCGCGGAGAACGCGGCCTCGGCGATGAACGGCATCTGGACGTAGAAGTTCGAGGCACCGACCAGGCGCATGATGCCGGTTTCGCGCCGCCTGCTGTACGCCGACACCCGGACGGTGTTGACGATCAGCAGCAGGGCGACGAACAGCATCAGCACCATGATCACGAAGGCCGCCGTCTGGAGGCCGTTGAGCAGGCCGAACAGGTTCTCCAGGATCTTCCGCTGGTCCTCCACCGACTTGACGCCGGGTTTGCCGGCGAAGGCGCTCTGGATGACGTCGTACTTGGTCGGGTCGTTCAGCTTGACCCGCCAGGACTGCGGCATCGCGTCCGGGCCCAGGACGGAGATGAGCGGGTTGTCCGGGTTCATCTCCTTCCAGTGCTTGTACGCCTCGGCGGAGCTCTCGAAGGCCGACGACTGGACCACCGAGTCCATCTTGTCCAGCTGGGCCTTGATGTCCTGCACCTGCTGGTCGGTGGCCGCACCCTTGTCGCACTGCGGCGAGTTGCGCGCGTCCGACTTGGTGCAGAAGTAGATGCTCACCTCGACCTTGTCGTACCAGTACCCCTTCATGGAGTTCACCTGGTCGCGGACCAGGAGCGAGGAACCGGCCAGGGCGAGGGAGAGCGCGACACTGACCACGACCGCGATGGTCATCGTCAGGTTGCGGCGGAGACCCACACCGATCTCCGACAGGACGAACTGGGCACGCATGCGGGTAACAACTCCAGGGTCGGTACTGCTGGTCTGGCGACGCGGGCGGACGGCCCTACGGGTTCAGCGCCGGCTGCGCCGGTCGGTCAGTGCTGGTATCCGTAGACGCCGCGGGCCTGGTCGCGGACGAGCAGCCCCTTGTCGAGCTCGATGACGCGCTTGCGCATCTGGTCGACGATGGCCTGGTCGTGGGTGGCCATCAGCACCGTGGTGCCGGTGCGGTTGATGCGGTCGAGCAGCTTCATGATGCCGACCGAGTTCTGCGGGTCGAGGTTGCCGGTGGGCTCGTCCGCGATCAGCAGCATCGGACGGTTCACGAACGCGCGGGCGATCGCCACGCGCTGCTGCTCACCACCGGACAGCTCGCCCGGCATGCGGTCCTCCTTGCCGCCGAGGCCGACCAGCTCCAGCACCTCGGGCACCACCTTGTTGATGGCGCTCTTGGGCTTGCCGATCACTTCGAGGGCGAAGGCGACGTTCTGCGCGACCGTCTTGTTGGGCAGCAGGCGGAAGTCCTGGAAGACGGTGCCCAGCTGGCGGCGCATGTGCGGCACCTTCCAGTTGGACAGCTTGCCGAGGTCCTTGCCCAGCACGTGCACCTCGCCCGTGGAGGGGCGCTCCTCGCGCAGGCACAGGCGCAGGAAGGTGGACTTGCCCGAGCCGGACGAGCCGACCAGGAAGACGAACTCACCCTTCTCGATCTCCAGCGAGACGTTGTCCAGGGCGGGACGGTTCTGCTTGGGATAGGTCTTGGAGACGTTGTCGAATCTGATCACGGCTGCATCACGGAGGCCATCCTAGGCGGCGCCAGTCCTCGGTCGGTCCACCCCGGGCGCCCGGCCCTGGGGCGGGTGGCGGGAGCGGAAAGGGCCGCTCCCGGTCTGGGACCATACGCGAATCGTCGGTCGGCGTGCAGGGCCCGCCCAGGACAGCCGTCGAAATCTGGGGGAGAATGTCTGGTTATGCCCCGAAAATTGGGAGGCATCTCACAGCCCGGGAGCCGGAACGGTCAGAACCTGGCAGAGTGGAGGTGGCGTCCGTGTTCGGGCGCTCCCCCGCACAGGGCAAGAAGAGGAACCAAAGCCCCGTCCGGTGCGTTGGCTGTAGCAGCGAGGAGGAGATCGCATGACCTGCGACCATCTGGTGTGCGCCAACTGCAACGGCCGCGTGAGTGACGGGCGCTGCGCGGTCTGCCGCGCCAACCGGGCCCGGCTGCAGGAGCAGCAGGGTCCGTTCGCGGCGTTCTCCCCCGCGATGCTGCTGGCCCTGCTGGCCGGTCTGCTCGCGGTGGCGCTGATCGCCCGGCAGGCACTGGCCTGAACCCACCGAGGCATACGAAAGGGCCCCCGACCACTGCGGTCGGGGGCCCTTTCGTATGCCTGCGCCTACTGCGCGGCGGTCTCGCGCTGCTTGCGCCAGCGGATGCCGGCCTCGATGCTGTGCTTGATGTTCATCGAGGCCGGCATCCTCACGCTCAGCTCGCGGTTTCCCGCTGCTTCCTCCATCGGATGCCGGCCTCGATGAAGCCGTCGATGTCGCCGTCCAGCACGCCCTGCGGGTTGCCGACCTCGTACTCCGTCCGGACGTCCTTGACCATCTGGTACGGGTGCAGCACGTAGGAGCGCATCTGGTTGCCCCAGGAGCTGCCGCTGTCCTTGAGCGCGTCCATCGCCGCCCGCTCCTCCTGGCGGCGCCGCTCCAGCAGCTTCGCCTGGAGGACGTTCATCGCGGACGCCTTGTTCTGGATCTGCGAGCGCTCGTTCTGGCAGGAGACCACGACACCGGTCGGGAGGTGCGTGATGCGCACCGCCGAGTCGGTGGTGTTGACGCCCTGGCCGCCGGGGCCGGAGGCGCGGTAGACGTCGATCCGCAGGTCGCCCTCGTCGATGTCGACGTGGTCGGACTGCTCGACGACCGGGAGCACCTCGACACCGGCGAAGGAGGTCTGCCGGCGGCCCTGGTTGTCGAAGGGCGAGATGCGGACCAGGCGGTGGGTGCCCTGCTCGACCGACAGGGTGCCGTAGGCGTACGGCGCCTTGACCGTGAAGGTCGCGGACTTGATGCCGGCCTCTTCGGCGTACGAGGTGTCGTACACCTCGGTGGGGTACCCGTGCCGCTCGGCCCAGCGCAGGTACATGCGCATCAGCTGCTCGGCGAAGTCGGCGGCGTCGACGCCACCGGCCTCGGCGCGGATGTTGATCAGCGCCTCGCGGGCGTCGTACTCGCCGGACAGGAGGGTGCGGACCTCCAGCTCCTCGACCGCCTTCTGGAGGGAGACGAGTTCGGACTCGGCCTCGACCCGGGTGTCCGCGTCGTCCTCGGCCTCGGCCAGCTCGAACAGCACGCCCAGGTCGTCGATGCGGCTGCGCAGGCCCTCGACCTTGCGCAGTTCGCCTTGGAGGAAGGAGAGCCGGCTGGTCACCTTCTGCGCGTTCGCGATGTCGTCCCACAGGTTGGGGGCGCCTGCCGCCTCCTCCAGGACAGCGATGTCGGCCCGGATCTTGTCCAGGTCGAGGACGGCCTCGATCGACCCCATGGTCGTTTCGAGGTTCTTGAGCTCTTCGGAAGGATCGACGGCTGCCACGCCCCCAGGGTAATGGTTCCGGGGGTGGTCATGACGACACCGGGGTCCTCCGGCTCTCGCGGTACCCGCCCGACGGCCCGCTACGGCGCCCGCGGGGCCGTGCCGGACACCGTCGGACGGGCCGGGTGACCGGCGTCCGGGGCGGTGGCCGCGAAGGCCGTCCAGGCCGCGGCGGCGCCCGCCAGCAGCAGGACGGTGGCCAGCAGGACGGCCAGCACCCGGCGGCGGCGCAGCAGCGCCTGCCGGTCCCGGCGGTGCCCGGTGCCCGGGGCGGTGCGCTGGGCACGGGACTCCGCGGCGTACGCGGCCAGCTCGTCCGCGGAGGGGCGGCGCAGGCTGGTGTGGGTGTCCCGGGTGGAGTCGGGGGCGACGCCGGGCACCAGCGGGACGGCCGGGCCCCGGCGGCGCTTGTGGATTCCCGGGCCTGCGTCCACCTCGGCGTACACGGCCTCACCGGGGGTCAGCGCCTCCTCCGCCGGGGCGCGGCCCTGGGAGGGCACGGCCAACACCGGCAGGCCGGCCAGCGAGGGCAGCTGCTCGCGCAGCCGGGCCGCCAGTTCGGCGGCCCGCAGCCGGGAGGCCGGGGCCTTGGCCAGGCACTCGGAGATGATCCGCCACAGCCCGTCCGGCAGGCCGGGGATCGGCGGCACCTGCTCGGTGACGTGCCGGCGCAGCACCGCGCCGGTGTGGCCGCCGCCGAACGGGGTGAACCCGGCCAGCAGCTCGTACAGCACGGTGGCGAGGGCGTAGATGTCGACGGCGGCGCGCGGCTCCAGGCCCTCGATGATCTCCGGGGCGAGGTAGTCGGGGGTGCCGATGATCCGGGTGGCCCGGGTGCGGCGCGGGGCGTCGACCAGGCGGGCCACGCCGAAGTCGGTGAGCTTGGCGCGCGGGGCGCCGCCGGGGCCGGGGGCGGCGGCGAGGTCGAGCAGGACGTTCTCCGGCTTGACGTCGCGGTGGACGATGCCGGCGGCGTGCGCGGCGGCCAGGCCGTCGGCGACGTCCGCGATGACCGAGGCGGCGGTCTGCGGCGGGAGCGCGCCGTCACGCTCCAGCCGGGAGCGCAGGTCGGTGCCCTGGACCAGCTCCATCACCAGGGCGAGGTCGCTGCCGTCCACGACCATGTCACGCACGCCGACCACCCGGGGGTGGTCGAGGCTGGTCAGCGCGGCGCGCTCCTGGACGAAGCGGCCGACCAGCACCTGGTCGGCGGCCAGGTCCTCGCGCAGCAGCTTGACCGCCACCGGGCCGTCGGGCCCCTCACCGAGCCAGACCGTCCCGGCCGAACCCCGGCCGATCACCTGGTGGACGGTGTACCGGCTGCCGATCTTGCGTGCCAATGCTGCTCCGTGGGCGGCGCGGGAGCGCGCCCGGGGGTCCGGTGCGCTCGATGGGGCGGGACAACAGCGACCAACCTACGCGCCCCGGCGCCCCGCGCGGGCCGCCCGAGGGCCCTGGGCGGGCAGTCGCGGGCGAGAAATCTTGCGAATTGTCGACAAAGCGTCAATCCCGCCGCGCGGGCCCGGCCCTGGACCGGGCGGGCCCGCACGGCAGGGCCTGGCCCGGCGTCAGTTCTTCGAGCTGCCGAACAGGGCGTCCGCCCAGTCGCGCACGGTGTTGAACCAGCCCTGGATGTTGTCCCAGTAGTGCGGCAGCGGCGTGAAGTTCCACAGCGCCACCCCGGCCACCACCAGCACCAGCAGCACCACCAGACACCCCTTGAGGCAGCCGAGCCCGGGGATGTACATCCGGTTGCGGCTGCGCGGGCGCCGCTCGCGCGGCGGGGCGGGCTCGCGGCGGTCCTGCTCGCGCGGCTCGTCCCGACGCGGCTCGTCCCGGCGCTGCGGGGGCTCGCGGTGCTGCGGCGATTCGCGGTGCTGCGGCGCCGGCGGCTCGGCCCGGCGCGGGACCGGGGCGGGCGGGGGCGGGTAGCCGCCCTGCGACTGCCCGTACGCGGCCGGGGCCGGCCGGTAGCCGCCGGGCGGCTGCGGGCGTCCACCGGGCCCGGGCTGCGGCGGGCCGCCGTGACCGGACTGCCCGGCCTGGTAGCCCTGACCGCCCTGGTAGGGCGGCGGGGCCACCGGCGGCCGCTGGGCGTACCCGGGCGGCGGCGGGCCCTGGCGCCGCTGGTCCGGGTGGTAGCCGGCCGGCGGCTGCGGCTGGTAGCCGGGGGGGCCGGCCTGGAAGGGCCTCGGGGCGACCTGCGGGTCCTCGAAGTCCTCCGGGCCGAAGTAGCCGACCTGGGTCTGCTGGTTGCGGTCCCGGGCCGCCCGCAGCTGCGTCTGCCACGGGTGCGGCGTCTCCTCCCCCGGAGACCCCGGAACACCCGGAGCGCCCGGCGGGGGCGGTGGCACGACGGTGGGCGGCATCACCTGGGTGCGGTCCGGGGCCCCGAACGGCGGGGCGGGCGGCGGCTGGGTGCCCATCACCTGGGTCGCCCCGGCCGGGTCGTACTGCGGGGCGGCCGGGGCGGCCAGCGTCAGACCGGGGACGCCCGCACCGGCGCTCGGGACGGAGGTCGGGCGCGGGTCCGGCAGCAGCAGCGAGCCGACCGCGAGCGCCTCGTCCACCGCCGACGGGGAGGCGTGCACCCCGACGCCGGCCGCCACCACCCGCAGCGCGCGGGCCAGCGAGGTCGCGGACGGCCGCTGCGCCGGGTCCTTGCGCAGGCAGCGCTCGATCACCGTCCACAGCGGCTCGGGCATGGTGCTGGGCCGCTGCGGCTCCTGCGCCAGGTGGGCGTGGAGGAGCGCGATCGCGCTGTCGCCCTGGAACGGCTGGCGGCCGGTGACCAGCTCGTACAGCATGATCCCGGCGCCGTAGACGTCCACCGCGGAGGTCTGCGGGCGGCCCTCGGCGGACTCCGGCGCGATGTAGGCGGGGGTGCCGACGAACTCGTGGGTGCGGGTGATGCCCGGGGAGTCGGCGAGGCGGGCGATGCCGAAGTCGGTCAGCATCGGGTGCATCTGCTCGGTGCCGTCCAGCACCGTGGAGGCGAGCAGCACGTTGGCCGGCTTGAGGTCGCGGTGGACGATCCCGTCCTCGTGGCTGGCCGCCAGCGCGTCCGCGACCTGGGCCATCAGCAGGGCGCCGGCGATCGGGCTGAACGGGCCGTTGGAGCGCAGGTAGCGGGCCAGGTCGGGGCCGTCGATCAGGTCCATCACCAGGGCCAGCAGCTCGCCCTCGACCACCAGGTCGCGGACCCGGACGATGTTCGGGTGGGTCAGCCGCAGCAGCAGCGAGCGCTCGCGCAGGAAGCGCATCACGACGTCCGGGTCGGACGCCAGTTCCTCGCGCAGCACCTTGATCGCCACCAGCTGCCCGGGCTCGCTGCCGGGCACCTGGACGTCGGGGCGCACCCGGCCGCGCCAGACCGTCCCGGTGGCACCCCGTCCGAGGGTCTCCTCAAGCAGATACTTGCTGCCGACTGGCCGCACCTGTCGCACTCCTCGTCGTGCCGCCCGCGCGGGGCGCTCCTCCGCCGGTGCGGTGAGCCTGCCGGGCCCGTGTCTGCGGCCACTCTAACGGTGTCCGTTCAGGTTTTTGGGGCGACCGGCAGGCCATCCCGGAGGGGTTGGGGGACATCCCCTAGGGGAGTTCCCGGACCGGTTCGGCGGGCCCGCCGACGGGGCCCTCGCCGCACCGGTTGACCTGACCCTCCGTCGCCTCCACCATGGCGATGATCGCAAGATCGTCAAATCCGGTACGGTGCGCGGACTGTCCGTGACGGATGGCAGGATGGACACTCGCCACTCGTGTGGCCCAAAGGGTCGCCGCGGCCGCCCCGCGCGCCCGCGACGACACCGGGCAGCGGTACCAGGCTCCACACCAGCAGAAGGGACCCGCGGGCGAGATGCAGATCCGGCTGACCGTCCTCCGACCGCGCAGCGGCCCGGCCGCCGCCGGCTCCGCCATCCCCTACGTGGACGTGCTGGTCACCGCCCCCGTCGGCACCGCGCTCGGCTCCCTCGCGGGCGCCCTCGCCGGCGCCGTCGGCGTGCGCGGGCCCCGGGCCGCCACCCACGTGCACCTGTACGCCGGGGCGCACCGGGTCGACGAGCACACGCTGCTCGGCCACCCCCCGCTCCTCGACGGGGCCGTCCTCAGCCTCAACGAGCCCGACCCGACCGCCGACGACCCCGACGACACCCCCGCCGCCGCCGAACTTCGCGTGGTCGGCGGCCCCGACGCCGGCGGAGTGCACCGGCTGCACGGCCGGGAGATCCGGATCGGCCGCTCCGGCGAAGCCGACGTCCCGCTCGACGACCCCGACGTCTCCCGGCTGCACCTGGCCCTGCACCTCGCCGACGACGGCAGGATCACCGTCCGCGACCTCGGCTCCACCAACGGCACCACCCTGGACGGTCGGCTCGTCCCGCCCGGAGCCCCCGAGGAAGCCGTCCCGCTGGAAGCCGGCGCCCTGCTGCGCATCGGCGAATCCACCCTGCACGTGGCCACCCCCGACCCGGCCGACGGCACCGGCCGCGCCGCCCTGCCCGACGGCCACGGCCACCTCCAGCTCGCCGCCCCAGGACCGGTCCGCCCCACCCCGCCGGTAGCCGAACCCCCCGCCGCCCCCGAACCCGCCCCCGGCCGCAGCCGCGGCCTGCTCTCGCTGCGACTCGGCCGCACCGCCGAACCGCCCGGCCAGGAGAGCGCCGAACGCCACCACACCGCCGTACGACTGCGCCAGGCCGCCGCCCAGCGCGAACGGTGGCCGGATCTCGCCACCCTGCTGCTCAACGCCGTCGGCCCCGGCCCCCGGCTCTGGGAGCGCGGCCCCGGCCACCCCGACGCGCTCACCCTGCGCCTGGGCACCGCCGACCGCCCCGGCGGCCCCGGCACCGCACCCGGCACCATGCTGCCCGCCGTCCCCGTCACCCTCGACCTGCAGACCGCCGGCAGCCTCGGCCTCAGCGGCCCGCGCGAACGCCTGGACGCACTCACCCGGGCCGTCGTCGCCCAGCTCGCCGCCCTGCACCCGCCGACCGGCCTGAGCCTGGTCGTCGTCGACGCCGACCAGGCCCGCACCCCCGAAGAACGCGCCGACACCTGGGCCTGGGCCCTCTGGCTGCCCCACCTGCGCCCCGCCGACGGCCAGGACTGCAGGCTGCTGCTCGGCCTCGACGACGAACAGGCCACCGCCCGGCTGACCGAACTCACCGCCCGGCTCAGCGGCCCGGCCGGCCTCGGCGGCCACCCCGCCACCGTCGTCGTGGTGGACGGCCGCCCGACCACCGAGACCGCCCGGCAGGCCGTCGACCTGCTGCTGCGCCAGGGACCGGCCGTCGGCATCTTCCCGGTCTGCCTCGCCGAGCAACCCGAACTGCTCCCCCGAGGCCTCGGCGCCACCGCCCTGATCACCGGCGAGGTCGGCACCCAGCTCTCCCTCGACCGCCCCGTCGCCCGCGGCCGGGAGACCTTGCACGAGGTCTCCCTGGACGCCGTCTCCGACGCCTGGGCCGAACGGCTCGCCCGCGTGCTCGCCCCGCTACGCGAGGCCGCCCCGGCCGCCCGCGGCCCGCTGCCCGACGCACTGCGGCTGCTCGACCTGCTCCAGCTCGACACCGTCACCCCGGCCAAGCTGTCCGCCCGCTGGGCGGCGCACGCCGGCGGCATCGGCGCCGCCACCGCGCTGCTCGGCACCACCCGGGACGAGCTCTGCACGCTCGACCTGGCCGACCCCGAACTCGCCCTCCCCTCCCCCGACCCGGGCGGCCCGCACCTGCTCATCGGCGGCGCCCGCGGCTCCGGCAAGACCGAGCTGCTGCGCACCCTGGTCGCCTCGCTCGCCGTCTCGGAACGCCCCGAGCGCCTCACCGTCACCCTCATCGAGGGCCGGTCCACCGAGGACGGCCTGGACGGCTGCACCGAACTGCCGCACGTCACCGGCCTGGTGAACGCCGCCGACGACCCGCGGGCCGCGCTGCTCGCCGCGGAGGCTCTGGAGGACGAACTCGCCCTGCGCGAGCGGCTGTTCGACGGACTGGACTTCGCCTCCTGGCACGCCGCCCGTATCTTGGACGGGCAGAGCCTGGACGCGCAGAGCCTGGACGGGCAGGGCCTGGCCGGACACCCGGCCGTCCCGGTGCCCGCCGTCGTCGGCGCGGCCTCCGCCGCCACCCCGAAGATCATCCACCCGCGCAGCGGTGGCGACGGCCCCCGGCCGGTCACCTCCCCCGCCGCCGCCCCCTGCCCCGCCCGCCTGGTCGTCGTCGTGGACGACTACGACGCCCTCCTCTCCCCCACCTCCCCGGCCGGCCGCCCGCTCGCCCGCGCCCTCGCCGCCGTCGCCCGCCACGGCGGCCCGCTCGGCGTCCACCTCGCGGTCACCACCGGCCACCCGGAGGAGAGCGCCGGCACCGAGGTCGACGAGGCCGCCCTGCTCCGCATCGCGCTGCGCACCGAGGACCCGGCCGACTCCGACCTGCTGATCCACCTCGGCGACGCGGCCGCCCTGCCCGAGGACACCCCCGGCCGCGGCTACCTGCGCCTGCCGGACGGCGGCGTCACCGCCTTCCAGACCGCCCGGATCAGCGGCCGCATCCCGCGCACCGCCACCCTGCGCCCCACCGTCGTCGCGATCGACCCGCTCCAACTCGGCGCCCCACCCGCCCGCCGCCCGGTCCGCGAACTCGGCAACGGCCCCACCGACCTCGCCCTCCTCGCCAGCGCCCTCCAACGCGCGGCCGCCCACTGACCGGCTCGCACCAGCGCGCCGCCCACTTCCCAGGAACCGCGAACACGACGGCGGCCCCGACCGGGGTCGGCCGGGGCCGCCGAGAGCGGAGCCACATCCGTGCCGCCTCGAACGGACGGAGGTCCTGGCGCCGTGCGCCTTTCCTCGGCCGAGGCGTCGCCGTCGATTCTCAGGAGCAGTACGTCAGGAGCAGTACGTGTTGTGCTTGACCAGGGCGAGGCCTGCGACCTTGCCTTCGGCCATGGTGAACTCGTAGAACCAGTCCGGGCCGCCGTTGCCGCCCTCGGCCGGGAGTTCGTACGTGCCGTCCTTGGTCGGCTTGAGGTCCTTGCCCTCGTAGGCCCGCTTGAGCTCCTCCTCCGCCGAACCGGCGCCGACTCCCTCGGCGGTGCGGGCGTCCGCCGGGGCGACCAGCTGACGCAGGCCCTCGGTACCGAAGTTGACCCGGCCGGTGGCCAGGAAGGCCTGGTCCCGGTTCTTGCGGGCCGGGCCGATGAGGTCCAGGTCCTTGTAGAGCACGGCCATCTCCTGCCGCCCCGCCTCGGTCTGATCGAGCTGCTCCCGAAGGCCCGCGAGGTACTCCTGCCGCTCCTTCGAGGAGGCCCCGGGGGCCAGGGGCGCGACCGGCTTCCTGGCCGCCTTGATCTCGTCGATCCTGGCCCGAGCCTTGTCGACCTTCGTACGGACCTCCGCCTCGGCCGCCATCCGGACCGGGTCCGGCGCCGGGCCGCCCTTGTACGCGTAGTCGGTGCAGCCGTTGAGCAGCGAGACCGGCGACGGCTCCAGGGCCCCGGAGGTGAGCGCCTCCTCCTTGGTCATCGAGAGCTGGAGCCCGCGGTAGCCTGCGGCGCCGAACGGCTGCGGCGGTGTACTGGCCGCCGCGGCGGCTCCGCCCTCGTCCCCCGCGCAGGCCGCCGCTCCGGCCACGACCAGGGCCGTCGTCAGCACGGCCCCCGCTACGCGCACGCCGCGCGTCATCCCCGCCATGATCATCTCCGCTTCGTCGACCGCACACGGTAGCGGACGTTCGGACACGATCCACCACCGGTCCCCACACACGCGGAAGGGGCCCGCATCCTCCTTGGGTTCTAGCGGGCCCCTTCGCACGCACCGGTCAGGAGGCCGGCCCCCGGCCGGCGGCGGTGTGGGTGTAGTGGGCGGCGGCCAGGACCGAGGCCATCAGCTCGGCGTCGAGCATGGAGGCGTCGGCCAGCCGGGTCGCCGAGGCGTGGGAGGCCAGCAGCGTCTTGGTGACCCGCAGTGCGGCCTCGGGGCGGCGCGTGACGGGCCTGACCCACTCGGCGACCGCCCCGTCCAGGTCCTGCTCGGGGACGACGCGCTGCAGGATGGCGAGCTCCCGCGCCTCCGCCGCGCCGACCGGGCGGCCGGTGAGGATGATCTCGCGGACCCGGGCCGCGCCGACCTCGTGCAGCAGCCGGGGCAGCAGGCCGCCCCAGGCGACGGGCAGGCCGAGGGCCAGCTCGGGCAGCCGGAAGACGGCGTTGTCGGCGCCGGCCCGCAGGTCGCAGGCGAGCGCCAGGGCGAAGCCGGCGCCGGTCGCCCGGCCCTGGACCCGGGCGACGGTGACGGCGGGGCTGTTGACGAGGGCGTCGCAGACCCGGCGGGCCTTGTCCCCGTAGGCCCGTATGCGGCCGCCGGTCGGGTCCTCGTCCAGGCCCGCGAGGAGTTCGTCGCGGTCGCCGCCGAGGCAGAAGTCCCGGCCGGCCGCGGACAGCACGATCACGCGCACGGCCGGATCGGGTACGGCCAGCACGGCGAGGAGTTCGTCCAGCATGGCCGAGGTGACGGCGTTCCCGGTCGCCGGGCTGTCCAACTCGATGTGGAGCACGGGGCCCTGGCGCTCGGTACGGACCGTACGGGCCACCGCGGGCGCGGGAACGGGCTCCGGGGTGGGCGGCGGGACGGGCGACGCGACGGGCTCGGGGTACGGGTACGGGTACGGGAGGTACGACGGCTGCGCCGCGTGCGGCGGGTACTGCGGAACCTGGGGCACCTGGGGAACCTGCGGGAACACATTCATGCGGCCACTCTCAGGGACGTCACCCGGTGGAAGACCATCCGGGGTGCGTACTCGGGCGGGCTCACCGCCCTCAGGGTCGGGAAGCGCCGCAGCAGTTGGCCGAGCAGGGCGCGCGCCTCCAGCCTGGCCAGGCCCGCGCCGAGGCAGTAGTGGGCGCCGCCGCCGAAGGTGAGGTGGGTGCCCCGGCGGAGCACGTCGAAGGTGTGCGGGTCCGGGTTGCGGCGCGGATCGCGGTTGGCCGCGCCGTACATCACGTGGACCATGGTGTCCTTGGGCAGGAACACCCCGGCCAGCTCGGTGTCCTCGCCCGCGACGCGGCTGTTGACGCGGACCGGCGGGTCGTAGCGCAGCGCCTCGTCGATCGCGTCGTCGATGTGCTCCGGCCGCTCCCGCAGCCACTCCCACCGGCCGGGCGACCGCAGCAGCGACCACACCAGCGAGGAGAGCAGCGTCGCCGTGGTCTCCAGCGAGGCGATGGTGACGAACATGGTGAGCTGGTAGACCATCCGGTCGGTGGCCTCGCGGTCGGACTCCAGCGCGTCCCAGGTGCGGATCCAGCCGGCGATCACGTCGTCGCCGTCGTTGTCGCGGCGCTCCCGGACGAGGCGGGTGAAGTACTCGCGCAGGTCCATGGTGGCCTGCTCGGAGACCGCCAGCTGGCTCTTGGTGGGCAGGAGTTCCTGGGCGTGCACCTGGTTGTGGGTCATCGTCAGGATGTGCGGGTAGTCCGCCGGGGCGATGTCCAGCCAGCGCCCGACGGTGCCGATCGGCAGCTGCTCGCTGACCAGGGCGGAGAGGTCCGCCTCGCCGTCCGTCCGTATTCGCTCGGCCAGGCGGTCCAGCAGTTCGGCGACGTCGGCCTCGATCTGCGGCTCCATGTCCCGGAGGGTGTTCCGGTCGAAGAGGTTCCCGAGGCTGCGCCGCTGCCGGGTGTGGTCGGGGGCGTTGAGCCGGGAGAGGGTCCGGCTCATCTCCTGGGTGGCGACGGCGTCCCAGCGCCCCGTCTCGGTCTGCCGTTCCTGCCAGGCGAAGTCGGGGACGAGCCAGGTCCTGCCGCGCAGGACCTGGTCGCACGCGTCGTACCCGGTGACCAGGTAGCCGCCCCAGGGCGCCGGGACGAGGTCTCCCAGCGCCCGCAGCCCGTCGTAGACCGGGCTCGGGTCGGCGAGTCCCTCGGCCGACCGCAGCCTGCGCAGGAGCGGCACGGCGGCGCGGCGGTCGACCACCCTTCCGTCCGGGCGCTCCGGGTCTGCGGGGCGGGCTTCCAACGTGGCGGTCACACGGGGCTCCTTACGCGCGGGCGGGCAGTACGGCGGCGATCTACCCAGCAACAGCGCGCTCAAGCGTCGATCCGTGTTGCCCCCGTCACGTACCCGCACCGCCGTCGGACTCCGTTCACGCCGCGGTGGCGGAACGGCTTCCGACGGCGCGTCGGATCGGAGCCCGGGGCGTGTCAGACCCGAAAGACGTCCAGGAAGGAGCTCCACCACCCCTTCTTCTGCCCGGCCCGGCCCGGCGCGGGGGCGGTGGCCTGCGGGTACGCCTGCGTCGCCTCGGCGCCGACCGGCGACCCGCCCGGCGCGGTGTCCGCGCCCGCGGCCGGCCGCGTGGTCCGGGCGGGCGCCGGGCTGAACCGGACCGGCAGCGAGACCAGGCCGCGCTGGAACGGGCCCGGCCGCCATTCCACGCTCTCCGCGGGCACCGCGAGCGTGACGTCCGGGAGGGCGTTGAGCAGGCACTCGATCGCGCTCAGGGCGATCAGCTGGGCCGGGGACTTGGCCGGGCACGCGTGCGGGCCGGCGCCCCAGGCCAGGTGGGCCCCCTTGCTGAGGGTCAGCCGGGCGTCCGTCAGCGCGGGGTCGCTGTTGGCGGCGGCGAAGCTGATCACCACCGGGCTGCCCGCGTCCATCGGGACCCCGCCCACGTCGAGGTCCTGCATCGGGTAGTGCGTGGCGTAGTTGGCGATCGGCGGGTTGTTCCACAGCACGTCGTCGAGGGCGTCCTCGATGCGCAGTCCGGAGCGGCCCTCGCCGGACAGCAGCAGGAGCAGCGCGTTGCCGATCAGGTTGCGCTCGGGCTCGACGCCGGCGCCCATCAACATGACCAGCTGGTCCTTGAGCTCCTCGTCCCGCAGGCCGGCCGGGTGCTGGATGAGCCACGAGGTGATGTCGTCGCCGGGCTGGCGGCGCTTCAGCGCGACCAGGTCCATCAGGCAGGCGGTCAGCTCCTCGTTGGCCTGGATCACGTCGAGGCCGTCGAAGAGCGCGGACATGCTGCGGGTCAGCCGGTCGCCGATGTCGGCCGGGCAGCCGAACAGCTGGTTGAACAGCAGCAGCGGCAGCAGCTTGGCGTAGTCGTTGAGCAGGTCGGCCCGGCCCAGCGGACTGAACTGGTCGATCAGGTAGCCGGCGATCCGCTCGACGTGCCGGTTGAGCCGGTTGTCGTTGAGCCGGCCCAGGCTCTCGGTGACGGCCTTGCGCAGCCGCAGGTGCTCGGCGCCGTCCGTGAAGAGGCAGTTGGGCCGGTAGAACATCATCGGCAGGACGGGGCTGTCCATCGGCACCCGTCCTTCGTTGAGCGCCGCCCAGCGCCGCGAGTCCCGGGCGAACATCCCCGGGTTCTGCAGCACCCGCAGGGCGGCCTCGTGCGAGGTGACCAGGGTGGCCTCCACCCCAGGGGCCAACTCCACCGGCGCGGCGGGGCCGTTGGCGCGCAGCTTGTCGTAGACCGCGCCGGGGTCGGACGAGAACATCTCCCCGTAGAGCGGTGTGCTCACGCCGACGTGCATCGGGCAGCCCTGCGGAGGCGACTGCGGGGCGGGTCGCTGCGGAGAATCCATGGGTCGTTCCTTGGAGGTGGCCCCGGGCGGGTGCGGACCCGGGAGGCGTGCGGGGAGGGAGGCGCGGGGGAGGTCAGGAGGCGCGGGCGAGCAGGTGCCGGACGAGCGTCAGCAGGGCGTCGGCCGAGGAGCGCTGGTCCCGCGCGTCGCAGAACACCACCGGGGTGTGCGGCAGCAGGTCGAGTGCCTCGCGCAGCTGGTCCTCGGTGTACTCGTCCTGCCGGTCGAAGCTGTTGACCGCCACGGCGTACTCCAGGCCGTACTGCTCGATCAGGTCGATGACGGGGAAGGTGTCCGCGAGGCGGGTCGGGTCGGCCAGCAGCAGCGCTCCCAGCGCGCCCCGCGCCATGTCCTCCCAGAGCTGCATGAACCGTTGCTGCCCCGGAGTGCCGAACAGGTACAGCACCAGGTCGTCGCCGAGTGTCAGCCGGCCGAAGTCCAGGGCGACGGTCGTGGTCTTCTTGTCCGGTACGCCGCGGAGGTCGTCGACGCGGATGGACGCCTGCGTCATGCTCTCCTCGGTGCTCAGCGGGGCGATCTCCGACAAGGCCCCGATGAGCGTGGTCTTGCCGACCGCGAAGTGCCCCACGACCAGGATCTTGACCGCGGTCGTCACCGCGCCCGGGACGTAGATGTCCTCAGGCGAACCGGCGTTGAAGTCCATGCAGTACCTTCTCTAGAAGTCTCGGATCCGGGGCCTGGGCCGGGGGCGGGGCCGACCGGCACAGCAACCGTCCCTCATGGATCAGGTCCGTCAGCAGCAGCCTCACGACCCCCACCGGCAGCTCCAGCCGGGCCGCGACCTCGGCCACCGAGAGGTAGCCGCCGGAGCACAGCTCCCAGATCGCCCGGGTCTCCGGGCTCGGCAGGGCCGGGAGGTCCTGCTCGGGCGCGACGGTGACCAAGGTGATCAGAGACAGGGCCTCCGCACTCGGTAACTCGCGCCCACCGGTGATCACGTACGAGCGGATGAAGCCGCCGGTGACCCGCTGTTCCTCGCCGCCGGCCGTCATGAGCCGCTGAGCGTGCTCTGGCGCGGCGCCGCCGACATCGCCCGTCCGAGCGCGCCGACCTGCTGCTGCATCCGGAAGGACATCGCCTCCATGTCGACGTCGGGGGCGGTGGAGGCGGCCAGGTACGCGCCGCTGCCGGCCGCGATCAGGAAGATCCAGCCGTGGTCGTACTCCAGCAGGGTCTGGCGCCAGACCCCGGCGCCTGCGCCGTCTGCGCCGACGAACGGGGCGACCGCGCGGCTCAGCGACTGCATCGAGCTCATCGCGGCGGCGTTGGTCTCCGCCTCGTCACGGCCTATCTCGCTGGACCGTTCGAGCAGGAGGCCGTCGGCGGAGACGAGGATGGCGTGCCGGGCGCCGGGTACCTGGAGTACGTCGTTGAGCACCCAGGAAAGATCGCGGCTCACTGGATCTCGGTTCCTTCCGTGTTCGTGGTGTTGCGCCCGGACAGCGTGCCGCGCTGGAACGCGCCGAGGCGGGACGGCGTGTTCTGGACGGGGCTCCGCACCGGCGCCTCGGCCCGGCCGGGGTCCTGCGGGGACGGGAGGACGGACACCGGGCGGTTGCGGCGGCGGCGGGGCAGCTGTCCGTCCGCGGTCATCTCCGGTTCCGTCACCGCCGCCGCCGGCACCGGGGCCAGCGGCGCCGCCGGTTCGGGCAGCGACACGAGCCGCTGACCGGGGGCCTGCGCCCAGGCCTGCGCGGGCTGCTCCGCCGGCGGGGCCTGGTAGTCGCCGCGCGCGCCCTGGTGGTCACCGTGCGCGGCCTGGTGCTCGCCGTGCACGGCGGTGGCCGGGGCCGGGGCCGCGACCTCGCTGCTGAGCAGCTCGGCCGGCAGCAGCACCACGGCCCGCACGCCCCCGTACGGGGAGACCGAGTCGACGGAGACCCGGAAGCCGTAGCGGGCGGCCAGCATGCCGGAGACGGCGAAGCCGAACTTCGGGGGGTTGCCCAGGCTGGTGAGGCCGATCGGCGCGCCCGGGTTCAGGAGCACCGCCGCGCGGTCCTTCTCCTCCTGGCCCATGCCGAGGCCGGCGTCGTCGACGATCAGGCAGACGCCGGTGGGGACGGCCTGGACGCTGACCTCCACCGGGGTGTCCGGGGCGGAGTAGTTGGTCGCGTTGGCGAGCAGCTCGGACAGCACGACGGCGACGGGCTCGACGACCTTGCTGACGAGCGCGACGCTGACCTGGGAGTGGATCCGCACCCGGTCGAAGTGCCGGATCCGGCCCTGGGCGCTGCGGACCACGTCGTAGACCGAGGCGACGCTCTCACGGCGGCCCAGCCAGCCGCCGCAGAGCACCGCGATGCCCTGGGCGCGTCGGCCGAACTGGCTGTTCGTGTGGTCGATCGTCATCAGGTCGGCCAGGATCTGCGGGCTGTCGCCGTACTTCCGCTGCACCTTGTCGATGACGACCTGCTGCTCGTCGGCCAAGCCCTGCAGCGTCCGCATCGCCGCCTTGAGGACGGCCTTGGTGTCCTCCTCGGCGTCGCGGCGGACGTCCGTCAGCTCGGATGCGTGCTGGTTCCGCAGCTGGTCGTGCAGCACGGCGAACTCGTCGCGCTGCCGCTGTGCCAGGGCGCTGGCCTCCTCCAGGGAAACGTTTCGCCTCCGCAGGGCGAGGTTCGTCCTGCGGGCCTGGAGGGCCGCTCCGACGGCTGCGAGCATCACCACGATGAAGACCCAGAAAAAGGGTTCCTGCACAAATGACGTCATGAAACTCTCTTCAGGTGGCACCGTGTGGAGCCGGTCCGGGCCCCAAGGCGCGAATGGGACTGGCGGCCTGAACCCCCTCCGAAAGACACCTGATGTCACATCACATCGCGGTGCTTTCCGGCACGGGACCTGCGGCGACGCCTATCGCGGGGTCAGCCTACTGCAACTCCTGGTAGGTCAGAACAGCTGCCAAAAAGGGCAGTTGGGGCGAAATTTCGCGACCGGACGGGAACTCCGGTGGGAATGGGAGGAGTTCGTAGCGCGACGTTAATCGCGGGGACACTTCCCGGCCGCACCCCGGCTCGCGCGCAGCGTGATGGCTCCGTCACCGTCCGGAATCCGCCGCCCGCCGGCCGCCCGTCGCCGGCGGCAACGAAAAGCGGCGGGCCCGCGTCCGTGGACGCGGG
>NZ_JBHWIO010000093.1:15696-35006 GCF_042732075.1 Kitasatospora sp. NPDC059812 | reverse complement strand
GGGTTGTACACGGAGTTGACGACCGCGGAGGAGTAGTCGACCTTGGTGCCCCACGTGGAGACGGTCTGCTGGACCCAGCCGGCGAGGTCGTCGACCCGGCTGGAGGAGGCGCCAGTACGGGTCTCGGTGGCGGGGGCGCCCAGGCAGCCGCCCTGCCAGGAGCGGGAGGCGACGCCGACAAGCTCCGGGACGCCGTTCCTGACACGCAGCAGAGGCGCGCCAGCGTCTCCCGGGCAGACGGCAGCTCCGCCATCGGTCGGCGCAGTGTCCACACTAATGGCGGTGACGGACCCGAGGGCGTGGGTTGTGGTGTGGGCCTTGGAGGGAACCCAGTCGGTGGCGGTGCGACCGTACCCGGCTACCCGCAGGTCCTCTCCAACCATCGGGGCGGTGGCGGAGAGAGCAGCGGGCATAATGTCCGTCACGGGAGTGGCGAGACGGGCCATGACGAGGTCGCGATCGCCACGGGGAACGAGCTGGGCAATGGCGACCGGCTTACCTCCGATGGTGGCGCTGCTCGGGACCGTGGGTGCTCCGACAACGACGGCAGCCGGGTCGCTGGCGAAGCAACCGGCCGAGGTGAGGAGCCAGTAGCGGTCGACCAGAGTGGCGGTGCAGGACCGCGAGACCGCACTGCGGCCTGGCTGCCCGACTGTCACGGTGCCAACCGCCGGGTACTCGCCGGTGGATGTTGGCACGCCTGGTCCGTCGGTGACGTTGAGTTCGAGCAGCGTCGTCGTATCGGCGGACGCGCCCTCTCCCAACCCCGTCCACTTGTTCTTGGGAACGTCGAAGGTGGTGACCTTGCCTGCGGTGTTCAGCGTGGCCTTGACCGTGTGGGCATCGCCCCGAATGTCGTAGACATTGGGGATCTCCATCGCCAGGTAGCCGACGGCTCCGGTGATCGTGAAGCAGACCTGGCTGGGAGCAGTAGATCGACTGAGTAGTTGGAATAGACCTGGACCTGAGGCGCAGTCAGCGAGCTGGATATGCCCGTCCCCTGCCTTCAGGGTGATCTTCCGGTCCGCGAGGATTTTCGCGGCGTCCGGGTAGGAGAAGTTCTCCACTGCCACCGGCGGCGTGGCCTCTGGCGCCTCGGCCGCGGCCGGCATCGAACCAGCCATCAGGGGTATCGCCAAGGCCGCGCCGAGCGGCCAGGCCAGTCTTTTCACTGAACTCACAAGGACTCCCCAAAGAACGCGCCCGGGGAGATATACCAGCGCCCCCGAGCCGGCAAAGAAATGATCAAGAGAACGCTATCGACTGGAGTCCTTGCACGTCAAAGCCTTTAGAGGACATCTCATTTGGAGAGTCGGCGGTGGCAGATGATGGCTGCGGCGATGCTGGCGAAGGCGGCGAAGTGGTCGGCCTTGCGTTCGTAGCGGCGGTGGAGCCGGCGGAAGCCGCCGAGCCAGGCGACGGTGCGCTCGATCACCCAGCGGTGTCGGCCGAGGCGGTTGGAGGCCTCGATCCCGCGGCGGGCGATGCGGGCGGGGATCTGCCGGCGGCGGAGGTAGGAGCGGATGAAGCGGTGGCCGTAGGCTTTGTCGCCGAGCAGTTTGCCGGGCCTGCGCCGTCGCGGGCCGCGCCGTGAGTGGATCGGCAGGATGGCGTCGACGAGCGGGATCAGGGCCTGGCTGTCGTGGACGCTGGCCCCAAAGATCGCGAGCGACAGAGGCAAACCGGTGCGTTCGGTGAGCAGGTGGATCTTCGACCCGCACTTGCCTCGGTCAACAGGATTCGGACCCGTCAGCTCCCTTTTTGAGGGCCCGCATGTTCACCGAGTCGACCGCACACCTTGACCAGTCCAACTCGCCACATGCACTGAGCTCGTCCAGAACGACCTGGTGGAGCTTGGCCCACACCCTGGCCTTGCTCCACTCGGCGAAGCGCCGGTGAGCGGTCGGCCCGGACGGGCCGAAACAAGGCGGCAGCTGAGCCCACGTGCACCCCGACGTCGCCACGAACACGATCGCCGCCAACACCTCCCGGTCCCCGTACCGACGCCGGCCACCGCCCTGCGGCCGAGTCGGCGCCTCCGGCACCACCAACTGGAACAACTCCCACAACTCGTCCGGGACGAGACGCTCCACGATCGTCACGCCTGCAGCCTACTCAGCCATCCAAATGAGATGTCTTCTTAGTCGCGCCGCCAACCATCCTCCGACCCAGAGTTAATCCCACAGCAGCCGGACACAATCGAGCCTTCCGGAATATCTCACGATGAAATCGGATATTCCAGATGAATTCAGATAATGACCACCTCTTCTCCCCCGCCATCACAGCTCGGCCACGCTTCATCCCCATGGCGCCGGGCCAGAGGCCAGAGGCGCCGACGCCCTCGCGGGCCCGGCGAGCAAGAGAGGAAACGGCCCGGGAGCACTCACTCCGCCAGCCGCGCGAGACGGGCCGACCGGCGCGCAGAAAGCAGGGGTGCTACGCCACCGGACGACCGCCGCCCCCGGTCCGGTCGCGGAGCCTACGCAGACGACGCAGTCGGGGCCATGCCGGTGGGGGCGGCCAGGCGGTGGTGGGCGGCGGCGAGGAGTTCGTCGGACAGGGCGGGGTCCTCGCTGGCACGGGCCAGGAGGAGCGCGCCGACCATGGTGGACAGGTCGGCGAGGGCGCTCTCGCGTTCGGCGGCGTCGGGCAGGTGCTGGAAGCCGTCGGCCAGGTCGCGCAGTCCGGCGGTGAAGGCGCTGCGCAGCGGGGAGCCGGGTTCGGCGCGGGCCGCGTCGGCGGCCAGGGCTGCGGCGGCGCAGCCCTGGCCGGGGTTGTCGCGGTGGAGGGTGGAGAGGTAGCGGGCGAGGAACTCGGCTCGGGGGGTGGGGTGTTGGGGAGCGGGCGTGCCGGGGGTGGGGTAGTCGGCGAGGCGGTCCATGGCTTCGCGGCGTTCGGTGAAGGCGGCTGTGAGGGCTTGGGCGACGAGGTCGTCCTTGGAGGCGAAGTGCCGGTAGAAGCCGCCGTGCGTCAGGCCTGCGGCGGCCATCGCCTGGGGGACGCTGACCTGGTCGGAGCCCTGCTCCCGGATCAGTCTGGCGGTGTGGTCGATCACCTCCTGGCGGTGGCGTTCGGCCTCGGCCCGTGACACGCGGGGCATGCCTGCGTTCCTTTCCTCGTCCTGCGGTGGTGGTGGTCCTACTTTCCCATCCGGGCTTCCCCATCCAGTTTAGATGATGGTAATAATCTAAACGTTGCGGTGCCCCGGCTGCGGGCACCGCCTTCCGAGAGCGAGGAACACGCACATGACCGTGATCGACGGCTCCACCGCCCTGGTCACCGGAGGCC
Organism: Kitasatospora sp. NPDC059812; assembly: GCF_042732075.1. Taxonomy (NCBI): domain Bacteria; kingdom Bacillati; phylum Actinomycetota; class Actinomycetes; order Kitasatosporales; family Streptomycetaceae; genus Kitasatospora; species Kitasatospora sp. NPDC059812. The sequence continues at coordinate 31,718 of NZ_JBHWIO010000093.1, read as the reverse complement.
TGCGCGGCCTCGGCCGGGCGTTCGTCGGGGAACTGCTGGCGCGCGGCGCGAAGAAGGTCTACGCCACCGCCCGCACCCCCGTGCCCAGCGAGGACGCACGGGTGGAGGTCCTCGCCCTGGACGTCACCGACGACGCCTCGGTGGCCGCCCTGGCCGAGCGCGTCCAGGACGTCGACGTCGTCTTCAACAACGCCGGCGTCCTGTACCCGGGAGCGCTGCTCACCGCCGACCTGCGGCAGGTCCAGGAGACCTTCGACACCAACGTCCTGGGCCCGCTGCGCATCGCCCGGGCCTTCGCGCCGGTGCTGGCGGCCCGTGGCGGCGGGGCGCTGGTCGACATCCACTCCGCGCTGTCCTGGGGCGCGGGCGCCGGCGCCTACGGCGCCTCCAAGGCCGCCCTGTGGTCCCTGACCAACTCCCTGCGCCTGGAGCTCGCCGCCCAGCACACCCAGGTCGTCGGCGTGCACCTGGGCTTCGCGGACACCGAGATGGTGGCGGCCCTGCCCGTCGACAAGATCCCGGCCGCCGAGGTGGCCCGCATCGTCCTGGACGGCGTCGAGCGCGGCGATCGCGAAGTCCTCGTCGACGACCTCACCCGGGCGCTCAAGTCCGCGCTCCCCGGCCCGGTGGAGGGCCTCACCATCCCCATCCGCCGCTGACCCGCACCCCGCCGAAACCGCCGAAACCCGCCGGCCACCGCCGGCCGACACCGAGGAGAACACCCATGCCGCTGTGGCACGTCTACCACCCTCCCGGCACCTACACCCCCGGGCAGAAGCAACAGCTCGCCGCCGACATCACCGGGTTCTACACCCGCTTCGGACTGCCGAAGTTCTACGTGATGACGCTCTTCCACGAGATCGGCGCCGACTCCTTCCACGTGGGCGACCAGCCCGCGCACGACGCGGTGCGGATCGTGGTCGAGCACATCGCCCGGCACACCGAGGACCCCGACCTGCGCAAGCGCACCCGGGAGGCCCTCGCCGCCCTCCTCGCGCCCCACACCACCGGGCGCGGCCTGTACTGCGAGTTCCACATCGACGAGACGCCCCGGGACCTGTGGATGATGGACGGGATCTCCCCGCCCCCGCCCCAGAGCGAGGCCGAACAGCTGTGGGCCCGCGAGAACCGCCCGATCCCCTACTGATCCCCTGCCGATCTCCTGCCGACGGACGCCCCGGCACGGCGCCGCCGCGAGAAGTCGGACAGGCCGACTTCCCACTCCAGGACCCACCGCCCCGGCACCCCGCGGGCGGTGGGTCCTGGCCGGTTCAGGCCGGTTCAGGCGGGTTCAGGCGGGTTCAGGCCGGTTCAGGCGTCGAGGGTGATCTCGGGGTAGTGCGGGGAGGGGGCGTCGAAGAGGGTGGTGGGGCGGCGGCGCAGGTGGAGCTGGAAGTAGGCGGTGAGGTAGGCGCGTTGGGCGGTGACGGCGCGCAGCGGGTCGCCGGTGCCGAGGAAGTGCTCCAGTTGGTCGGCGGGCCAGGCGATCACGTCCTGCCCCTGGGGGACGAGGAGTTGGAGGTCGGTGTAGGACAGGTGGCCGGAGCGGGTGAGGGTGAGCCGGCGGCGCCAGCCCGTCAGGTGGGGCCACAGGGTGTCCCACATGGCGTCGCGGGCGGGGCTGGCCCAGGTGGAGGCCATGAGCAGCAGGGGGCGCGGCTGGTCGGCGGTGGCGCAGGTGCCGAAGAGGGGGCCGTCGAGGACGGCTCCGGCGCGGATGCGGGGGTCGTCGTGGAGGGCCTGGGCGGTGGTGGCGCCGCCCATGGAGTGGCCGAACATGGCGACGGCGTCCGGGTCGAGGGCCTGGGCGAGGCCGGCGGGCAGGGGGCGGTGGTCGGCGTCGGGGTCGGCGCCGGCGGCGAGGTCGGTGAGGCGGTCGAGGACGAGGCGGACGTCGGCGGCGCGGTAGGCGACGATGTCGGCGTCGGTCATGGCCTGGACGGCGGCCTTGTCGCGTACTTCCAGGCGGTGGCCGGGGAATTCAATCTCGCCGGCGTCGAAGGTGTGGTCGACGGCGGCGACGACGTGGCCGTGGGAGGCGAGTTCCTCGGCGAGAGCGGTGTTGAAGGCGGAGTCGCCGCCGGAGCCGTGGGAGTTGAGGACGACGGGGTGGCGGCACGAGGTCTCGGCGGGGGCGTCGGCGTGGGCGTGGGTGGTGGGCCAGTCCAGGCCGGCGGCGGGGACCTGGAAGTAGGCGGTCTCCAGGTGGGCGGTCTCGGCGGGGCTCATCCAGGGGGCGCGGGGGTGGCCGGCGACGCGGGCGGCGGGGTACCAGAGGCGGGTGCGCAGCTCGCGCGGGCGCGGGGTGGGGGCCCAGCGGTCGGGGCGGGCGGGGTCGACCAGGTGCAGGGTGGTGGTGCCGACGGGGTGGGGCCCGGTGGGGGCGGGCAGCATCAGGCGCGGGGGCCGGCCCGGGGGTGAGGGCGGGGCGGCGGCGCGGGCGGCCGCGCGGGCGGGGGCGGTGCCCGCGGCGGCGAGCAGGGCGGTGGCGGCCAAGGCGGCCAGGGCGCTGCGGCGGCCGAACTGCGGGGCGGCCGCGGTGTGCGGGGCGGCAGCGGCGTACGGGGTGGTCACGGTGTGCGGGGTGGTCATGGGCCCACGGTGGCGGGTCGGGCCCTGCGGGCGCGTCGGGCCGGCGCAGGAGCGCCGGGCGGCGGGTACGACCGCGGGCATAGGCCCCGGGGCGCAGGCCTCAGCCGGAGACGGCGGGCCCAGCGGGCGCGGCGGGAGCTGCGGGGGCAGCGGGCGCACCGGTGAGGAGGGCGTCGAGCAGGCCGGGGAAGCGGGTGTCGAGGTCGGTGCGGCGCAGGCTGACGAAGCGGTTGCGCCCGGCGACGCGGGTGGTGGTGACGCCGGCCTCGCGCAGGACGCGCATGTGGTGGGAGACGGTCGACTTGTGGAGGTGCTCCAGGCCCAGGTCGCGGGGGGCGCAGGAGTGTTCGGCGCCGTCGGCGTAGCTGAGCAGCAGGGTCATCCGGACGGGGTCGCCGAGGGCGTGCAGGACCGTGACGAGGTCGATGTCGGCGGTGGTGGGCTGGGGAAGCCGCTCGTCTTCGGTCATGGCACGTGGTCCTCGTCGGGTCGGCGTTGGTTTGACATTGGCTTCCTCCCCGCCCTGAAGGACGGGGACTCCGGCCGCGCGTGCCGCGCGGGGGCTTCGCCCCACGTGGGTGCGGTCGGCCGGTGGTTGGCGCTTCACCGACCGGGTGACCCCGAGGTCTCCACGCCCTGAGACCGCCTGCCCGGCGGCCTTGATGTTCTTCGCCGCATTCACGTCGGCGTGGTCGGTGTGTCCGCAAGCGGTGCACTCGAAGACCGCTTGGCTCTTGCGGTTCTTCGGGTCCACGCGCCTGCACACGTTGCACGTCTGGGAGGTGTACGCGGGGTCGACCAGTACGACGTCCGTCCCGGTGTACCGGGCGGCGTTGCGAAGGGCCAGTTCCAGCATGTTCCATCCCTTGTCCAGGATGGCCCGGTTGAGCCCGGCCTTGGCCCGGACATTGCGCCCGGGGTGTTCGACGGTCCCGGCCGCCGAAGCGGACATGTTCTTGATCCGGAGGTCTTCGAGGACGACCAGCGCGGCCTGGCCGGTGATCCGGTTCGCCGTCCAGGCACAGAAGTCCGCGCGGCGGTTTCGGACCCGGCCGGTGATCCGGTTGATCGCCGCGATCGTCTGCTCGCGGCGAGTACTGCCCTTCTTCTGCCGGGCCTGCTTCTGCCGCAGCCGGCGCAGCCTCGCTGTCTCGCCCGCCGTGGCGAACCGCCGGTCGTGGAACGTGCCGTCGCTGGTGGTGGCGGCGATCTTCACGCCGCGGTCGATCCCGACCGCCGTGGACGGCATCACGTGCGCCTCGGGTGTTGCTTTGCCGTCCTCAACCAGGAACGAGACGAACCAGTGCCGCCCCTGCCGGGTGACCGTCGCCGACCGGATCCCGCCACCCAGCGGACGCGACCAGCGAAACCGCACCCACCCGAGCTTGGGCAGTCTGGCGCGGCCCCACCTGCGGCCCATCCGCTCCACCGTGATCAGGTTCCCGGCCGGGAAGCGGAACGACGGCGACCAGCGCCGCACCGAGCGCCACCGCACCCCGAACGTCCCGTGCTCCCGGCACGCCCGGTCCAGATCCCGAAGTGTCTGCTGCAACACATGCGACGGCGCGACCGCCAGCCACGGAAACTCCCGCTTCGCCTCCGCAAGCTCAGCGGCCTGCGGCACGTAGTTCATCCACGCCTCGCGCCGCCGATACTCCCGGCGCTGCTCCAGAGCGATGTTCCACACCGACCGGCAGATGTTGCCGAACGTCTCACACAACACCGCCTGATCTGAGGTGAGTTCAAGCCGATACCTGCGGCCGGACAGCACGGGAACACCACCCTTCCAACCACTGTGATCAACGTAGTGCACGCCACCGACAACGCAGCGACCCGCGCAGCTTCGCGCCAAGGATGGGCCAACCCCCAGGCAAAGCAGGCGATCTGCGCCCAAGAGTTCAGATCATCCACCAATCCCCTAGTGTTTGACGAGCGTCAAACTGTTGCCCTATCGTCAAACAATCGGGGGGCTTTTCCATGCCCGTACGCCTGCTCCTGCTCGCTCTCGGCACCTTCGCCATGGGCACCGACTCGATGGTCGTCGCCGGCATCCTCGGCCCGATCGCCGCCGACCTGGGGGTGTCCGTGCCGGCCGCGGGCCAGCTGGTCACCGTCTTCGCGCTCGGCTACGCGCTGCTGGCCCCGGCGCTGGCCGCGCTCACCGCCCGCTGGCCGCGCCGGCGGCTGCTGCTGACCGCGCTCGTGGTGTTCAGCGCGGCCAACGCGCTCAGCGCGCTCGCCCCGAACTACGGCCTGCTGCTGGCCACCCGGGTCCTGGCGGCCGCCGGGGCCGCGCTGTACACGCCGACCGCCAACGCGGTGGCCACCACCCTGGTCGCCCCCGAGCGGCGCGGACGGGCGCTGGCCACCGTGCTGGGCGGGATGACGGTGGCCACCGCGCTGGGCGTGCCGCTGGGCACCTGGGTGGGGCGCGGCGACTGGCGGATGACGATGTGGCTGGTCACCGCGCTGGGCGTGGCGGCGCTGGCGGGGCTGGCGCTGCTGCTGCGCGACCTGCCGGCGCCGGTGGCGGCGCCGGGGCTGCGGGCGCGCCTGGCCCCGCTGGGGCAGCGACGGGTGCTGGGGGCGGCGGCCACCACGCTGGCGTTCTTCCTGGCCTTCCAGTGCGTCTACATCTACCTGGCCACCGCCGTCTCGGGGGCGACCGGGGGCGACGCGGACCGGCTGAGCCTGGTGCTGCTGACGGCGGGCGTGATGTCGGTGGCGGGCAGCTGGCTGGGCGGGCGCCTGGTGGACCGGGTCGGGGTGCGGCGGGTGCTGCTGACCGGCTCGACGGTGGCGGCGGGCGCGTTCGCCGCGCTGCCGTGGCTGGGGCGCAGCATGCCGGGGGCGCTGGTGTACGCGGCGGTGGTGCCGCTGGCGGGGTGGGCGGTGTCGGTGGCGCTGCCGCACCGGCTGGCGTCGATCGATCCGGGGAACGCGCCGCTGCTGATCTCGCTGAACAGCAGTGCGCTGTACCTGGGGACGGCGGCCGGGGGCGTGGCGGGCAGTGCGGCGATCGCGGTGCTGGGCGGGCGGTGGTTCCCGTTCGCGGCGGCGGGGCTGGCGCTGGTGGCGGCGGTGACGGCGGCGGCGACCACGCGGGACGCGCGGGCGGGTGCGCCGGCGGCGGCGGAGGAGGAGGTGGCGACGGTGCCGGCGCCGGCACCGTCGCGGTCCTGATCCTCGAACAGGCGGGGGCCCTCAGCGGGCGGGGGTCTCAGCGGGCGGAGCCGAGGTTGCGGTCGGCCTCGGCTCCGGCGAGCAGGAGGGTGGTCTCCTCGATGCGGCGCAGGCGTCCGCAGGGGGCGTACCGGCCGAAGAGGTAGACCTCCATGGAGACCCGGGTGCCGTCGGTCTTGAGGACGTCGACGGTGTGCCGGGTGGCGGTGCGGTCGCCGTCGTGGAGTTCCTCGTGGACCTGGACGCGGCCGGAGGCGACCACGGCGCGCAGGTGGCGGATGTGGTCGGTGAAGGCGGCGCGGTCGTCCCAGCGGCCGTCGGTGCGCTGGCGGTAGTCGGGGGTGAAGTGGCGCTCGACGGCGGTCTCCAGGTCGAGGCCGGGGGCGAAGAGCAGGTCGTCGAGGGCGGCGGCGATGGTGGTGCGGGGGGCGGTGGCGGGCATGGGGGTTCCCTTCTCGGAATCCGACAATGCGTGCGTGGCGCACGCTTCATGGGGTGAGCGTACCCCAGGAACGCGTGCGCCGCGCACGCTATGATCGGGGGGTGGACCACTCCCCCGAAATCCCCGCCCCCGACCCCGCCCCTGAAATTGCCCCCGGCCTCGGGGACGCCGTCGCCCAGGCCCTGGCCGTCCTGCTGCGCCGCCCCGCCCGCGCCGCGCTCTACCGGCGCCTGACCGAGGGCCTGGGCGAGGCGGTGGACGAGGTCACCTACCCCGTGCTCTCCGGCCTGGCCCGCACCGGGGCGTGCAGCGCCGCCGACCTGGCCGCCGAGATCGGCCTGGACCGCTCCGGGGTCAGCCGCCGGGCCACCCGTCTGGAGGAGGCCGGGCTGCTGCGCCGCGAGGCCGATCCGCACGATCAGCGCGCCACCCTGCTGACCCTGACCGGCGCGGGCGAGCGCACCGTGGCGGTGATGCGCGGGCGCCTGGCCGACGGCATCGAGGAGGCGCTCGCCTCCTGGCCGCCCGGGGAGGCCGAGGCGTTCGCCCGGTCGCTGCGGCGCTTCACCGAGCAGGGCCCGCTCGGCTGAGCACGAGGCGAAAGGGCTAAGGGGCGGCGAAGCGACGGAGCTAAGGGGCGCGCGGGACAGCGCCGTGACGGCGAGGGGCCCCGAAAACGCGGGTGCCCCGGGCCGGGGAACCGGTCCGGGGCACCCGCGGGCGCGGGGATCAGGCGCCGAGGACCTCGCCGACCAGGGCGCGGGCCTCCTCCTGCACCCGGGCCAGGTGGCCGGTGCCGAGGAAGGACTCGGCGTAGATCTTGTAGACGTCCTCGGTGCCCGAGGGGCGGGCCGCGAACCAGGCGTTGTCGGTGCACACCTTGATGCCGCCGATCGGCGCGCCGTTGCCGGGCGCCTCGGCCAGCACCGCGGTCACCGCCTCGCCGGCCAGCTCGCCCGCGGTGACCTGCTGCGGGGAGAGCCGGGCCAGGCGCGCCTTCTGCTCGCGGTCGGCCGGGGCGTCCACCCGGGCGTAGGCGGGGGCGCCGTGGCGCTCGGTCAGCTCCCGGTAGTAGGCGCTGGGGGTGGCGCCGGTGACGGCGGTGATCTCGGAGGCCAGCAGGGCCAGCAGGATGCCGTCCTTGTCGGTGGTCCACACCCCGCCGTCGCGGCGCAGGAACGAGGCGCCGGCCGACTCCTCGCCGCCGAAGGCGATCGAGCCCTCCGCGAGCCCGTCGACGAACCACTTGAAGCCCACCGGCACCTCGACCAGTTCGCGCTTGAGGTCGGCGGCGACCCGGTCCAGCATCGAGGAGGACACCAGCGTCTTGCCGACCGCGGCGTCGGCGGGCCAGTCCGCGCGGTGGCGGTACAGGTAGTCGACGGCCACCGCCAGGTAGTGGTTGGGGTTCATCAGGCCGCCGTCGGGGGTGACGATGCCGTGCCGGTCGGCGTCCGCGTCGTTGCCGGTGGCGATGGCGTACTCGTCTCGGCGCCCGATCAGGGAGGCCATCGCGGACGGCGAGGAGCAGTCCATGCGGATCTTGCCGTCCCAGTCCAGCGTCATGAACCGCCAGGTCGGGTCGGTGACCGGGTTGACCACCGTCAGGTCCAGGCGGTGCGTCTCGGCGATGCGCGCCCAGTACGCCACCGACGCCCCGCCCAGCGGGTCCGCGCCGATGCGCAGCCCGGCCGCGCGCACCGCGTCCAGGTCGAGGACGGCGGGCAGGTCATCGACGTAGGTGCCCAGGTAGTCGTGGCGCCCGGTGGTCGCCGCCGCCAGCGCCCGCGCGTACGGGACGCGCTTGACGCCGCGCAGGCCCTCGCGGATCAGCTCGTTGGCGCGGTCCTGGATCCAGCCGGTGGCCTGCGAGCCGGCCGGGCCGCCGCTGGGCGGGTTGTACTTGAAGCCGCCGTCGCGCGGCGGGTTGTGCGAGGGGGTGACCACGATGCCGTCCGCCAGCGCCCGGGGGCTGCGCCGGTTGTGGGCCAGGATCGCGTGCGAGACCGCGGGCGTGGGGGTGTAGCCGTCGGCCGCGTCCAGCAGTACCTGCACGCCGTTGGCGGCCAGCACCTCCACCGCCGTCACCTTCGCCGGCTCCGAGAGCGCGTGCGTGTCGGCGCCCAGGAACAGCGGTCCTGCGATGCCCTGTTGGGCCCGGTACTCGCAGATCGCCTGCGTGGTCGCGGCGATGTGGTCCTCGTTGAACGCGGCGTCCAGCGAGGACCCGCGGTGGCCCGAGGTGCCGAACGCCACCCGCTGGCCGACCTCCTGAGGGTCCGGGTTCAGCGCGTAGTACGCCGTCACCAGCCGCGCCACATCCACCAGGTCATCCGGCTGTGCCAACTGCCCGGCCCGTGCGTGTGCCATCCGTCTTCTCCCGCCAACTTCCCGTACGCGTCCTTGCCCCGTGCCACCGATCGTAGCCAGAACGCGACCGTGCCCCGAACCGCGAGGCGGGGCGGGGCACAGCGGGGCCGGAGTTCAGGGGCCGGGGTTCAGGGGCCGGGGTTCAGGCGGGCAGCTGCTGGCGGTAGGCGTCCAGGGCGGGGGCGGTGGTGGTGGCGAGGAACTCGGTCACCGTGTAGGCGACCAGGCCCTCGCGGGCGAAGGGGTCGGTGCGGGTCAGCTCCTCGACCGCGGCGCGGTCCTCGCCCAGCGCGATGATCACCCCGCCCTCGCGCGGCACCTTGCGGCCCGAGGCGAGGAAGGTGCCGGCCTCGTAGTGCCCGCGCAGCCACTCGACGTGCTGCGGCAGGGCGGCGTCGATGCGCTCCAGCGGGGCGGTGTACGTCAGCTCAAGTACGAACATGCGACCAGGCTAGCCCCGCACGGCAGGGGCCTCGCGGCCGGGGATCCCGGCGTGTACCGAGCCCCATTGTGCCAGTTCAGCGGGGGGTTTCGGTAGGACGCAGAGCACCCGGATCACACCTTGCCGGGCGGCGGGCGCAGCCCGCAGACTCGTCCGCATCCACTCCTTCGGCCACGCGCCGGCCCCCTGTCCAGGGCGGCCGGGGCGCGCGCCGTGCTGCGCACGGGCCGTACGGCGCCGCAGGCGGTGGGCGGTGAACAGTGAACGGACGAAGGGGGACGCGAGGATGACGGTGCACAAGGACGCGGCGCACAGGGACACGGCGCACAGGGACCTGGTGCTCAAGGCGCGGGTGCGGCTGCTGAGCCACAACGAGTGGGTCCTGGACGCCCCGGAGGGGCTGTGGGTGTACCGGGCGCTGTTCCCGGTCAGCCCGCCCGTGTACGCCTACAAGCTCGCCTACGTGCTGTGGACGGCGGCCGACTCGCCGCGGGTGGCCCATCTGCCCCAGGCGCGGCGGGCGTTGCTGGAGGAGGCGCGGGCCGCCTGCGCGCACATCCCCGCCGGCGCCCCGGCCTACCAGATGCGGATGCCGGAGTACATCGCGGCCGCGCTGGCGGGGCTGGAGCAGGAGGGGCGTGCGGGGAGGTAGGTGGTCGCGGGGTGGTTGCGGTACAACAATCCCTATTTGACGACTGATCGGAGAAACGCTGATATGAGCAGTTCAGGTCTGTCCCGCCGCGCACTGATCGCCGGCGCCGGCGCCGCCGTCGTCGGCTGGAACACCGCCGCCCGCGCCTGGGCCGCCGAGCCGGGCGAGAACGTGGATCAACTGCCCGCCCTGGACGGCACGGTGGCCCTGCGGGGTGCCGACGTGGAACGGTTCTCCTCCGACTTCGGGCACCTGGTCACCGCCTCGCCCCGCGCGGTGCTGCGCCCGGCCTCGGTGCGCGACGTCCAGAAGGTGGTGGCCTTCGCCCGCCGCCACCGCATCCCGGTGGCGGTCAACGGGCAGAGCGGCGACCAGGCGGCGGCCGGCGACAGCGGGCTGGAGTCGCACTCCAGCTACGGCCAGGCCAACCCCCGCGGCGGCATCGCGATCGACGCGCGCGGGCTGTCGCGGATCCTCTCCGTCGAACCCGGGCGGGCCGTGGTGGAGGCGGGCGCCACCTGGGCGCAGCTGACGGACGCGGCGCTGGCGGCGGGCTGGATGCCGCCGTGCCTGACGGACTACCTGCACCTGTCGGTGGGCGGGACGCTGAGCGTGGGCGGCATCGGCGGGGCGGTGCAGCGCCACGGGCTGCAGGCGGACACCGTGCGGTCGCTGGACGTGGTGACCGGTACCGGCGAGCTGGTGACGGCCTCGCGCGAGCACAACCGGGAGCTGTTCGAGGCGGTGCTGGCCGGCGGCGGGCAGGTGGGGATCATCGTGCGGGCCACGCTCGCCCTGGTGCCGGCGCGCGAGCGCGCCACCGTGTTCACCCTGGCCTACGACGACGCGGACCTCTACCGCGCGGACCAGGAGAAGGTGCTGGCCCAGGGCCGCTTCGACCTCCAGGTCGGCAACGTGGTGCGCAGCGCGGACGGGCAGCGGTGGCGCTACACGGCGGAGCTGGTGGCCTACGGGGACGCCGGGCGGGCGGTGGACCGGGAGGCGCTGCTGGCGGGGCTGCACGGGGTGGCGGGCGAGACGACGGTGGTGGAGCAGAGCTGGCGCGAGTACGCGTTCCGGGTGGACGCGTTCGCGGGGTACCTGCGGGCGGCCGGGTTCTGGGGGCTGCCGAAGCCGTGGCTGAGCCTGTTCCTGCCCGCCTCGACGGTGGGGGTGTTCATGCGGGAGGCGACCGCGCTGCTGACGGCGGAGGACCTGGGGGCGGGGCTGCTGCTGTTCTACCCGTACGCGCGGGCGCGGGTGGGGGCGCCGCTGGCGGTGCTGCCGCAGGAGCCGGTGGGCTGGCACTTCGACCTGCTGGCGTTCCCGGCGCCGGGGGCGGACACGGCGGCGATGCTGGAGCGCAACCGGCGGCTGTACGACCGGGCGGTGGAGCTGGGCGGCAAGCGCTACCTGATCGGGGCGGTGCCGGGGATGACGGGGGCGGACTGGCGGCGCCACTACGGCGGTCTGTGGGAGCGGGTGGAGCGGGCCAAGCGGCGGTGGGATCCGGCGGGGATCCTGGCGCCGGGCCAGGGCATCCACGCCGGCTGACAGCCGGGCCCCCGGGCCGCCTGCGGGGGGGCGGGCGGCCCGGCGGGGGGCAGACAGAAGGTGGTCAGGTGATCTCCAGCTGCGCCATCATGCCCATCGCGGAGTGGTCCAGCAGGTGGCAGTGGTAGGGGTAGCGGCCGCGGTAGGAGTCGAAGAGGGCCTGCAGGCGCACGCTCTCCCCCGGCAGCAGGCGCACGGTGTCCTTCAGCCCGGACTCCGCCGGGCCGGGCGCGGCGCCGTTGCGCGCCAGCACCCGGAACTGCACCAGGTGCAGGTGGAAGTTGTGCGGGACGTCCTTGTTGGCGTTGACGACCGTCCAGATCTCCGAGGTGCCGAACGCCACCGAGGCGTCCACCCGCGCCGGGTCGTACACCTTGCCGTCGATCAGTCCCAGCGGGGCGGCGCCGGGCTTCTCCTGGTACTCCAGGACGACGGTGCGCTCGCGGGCCGCCGCGCCCAGGGCGGGCAGGGTGCGCAGCTGGGCGGGGACGCGGCTGGGGTCGTCGGCGGCGCGGGTGATGTCGAAGCGCAGGACCTGGCCGACGTGTTCGGCGGGGCCGGGGGGCATGGAGTTGGTGAGGACGATGCTGGAGCCGACCGGGTAGCGGGAGAAGTCGACGACGACGTCGGCGCGCTCCCCGGGGGAGAGGTCGACGGTGTCGGTGACGTGGGGGCGTTCCAGCAGGCCGCCGTCGGAGCCGATCTGGGTGAGGGGGCCGCCGTCGGCCAGGCGCAGGGAGAAGAAGCGCAGGTTGGAGGAGTTGAGCAGGCGCAGCCGGTACTTGCGGGCGGCGACCTCGACCTTGGGCCAGGGGCGGCCGTTGGCGAGGATGGTGGTGCGGTTGAGGGGGTCGTCCATGCGGTAGACGAGGCGGCCCTGGGGGTCGAAGCGGGCGTCGCGCAGGGCGATGGGCAGGTCGTAGCGGCCGGCGGGCAGCGGCAGGGCGGCTTCGGTGGCGTCGGTGATCAGGTAGGTGCCGGCCAGGCCCCGGTAGACGTGCTCGGACTCCAGGTGGTGGGCGTGGTCGTGGAACCACAGGCTCGCGTGGGGCTGGTCGTTGGGGTAGGTGTAGGTGCGGGTGGCGCCGGTGTCCAGGAGGTTCATGGGGCCGCCGTCGGAGGCGACGGGGACGCGGGCGCCGTGCAGGTGGACGGAGACGGGGTCGTCCAGCAGGTTGGTCTGGCGCACCACGACCGGGCGTCCGGAGCGGGCGCGGATGACAGGGCCGGGGAAGGCGCCGTTGTAGGTGAGGACGTCGGTGCGGTGCCCGGGCAGGATGCGGGCGTAGGACTTGAGCATGGTGACGGCGTAGGTGTCGGCGCCGCCGTCGGTGGAGACGGGGGCGAGCACCGGGGGCAGGGGCATCGCGGCGGTGAACTTCGGTGCCAGGGCGGGGCCGGCGTCGGGACCCGGGTCGGCCTCGGCGGCGGGGGCGGTGGCGCCCGGGTGGGTGTGGGCGGCCGCGGCGGCGGCGGTCTCCACGGAGGCGGCCGGGCGCAGGGTGGTGCGCATGAGCAGGACCCCTCCCCCGGTCGCCAGGGCGGCGCCGATCATCCTGCGTCTGGTCACCATCGCGCGTCCTCCTGCTGCCGGCCCGGTGTGGCGGTGTGCCCGTGCGGCCCCGGCGGGTGGGGCGGGGGCGGGTTCCGGGGGTGATTGCAGCAGCGGATCCTTGCGCCCGGTTGGGGTCCGGCTGAGGCCCGGTGGAGCGCGCGGGGCGGGTTGCGGGCGGGGCGCGCGATGAGCTGCGGGTGTTGCGGGCCGCTTGCGGCGGGCAGTCACCGTGGCTCGCAGAACACTGGAGGATCCCTCGAAGGGAAGGGCCGGAGCGTGGACCTGCGGTACTGGCTGCCGAGGGCGGCCGAGGTCGCCGAGCAGTGGGGAGAGCGGTTCGGGCCGTACAGCCCGCACCCCTCGCACCAGGTGGACGACGCGGACTTCGCCGCCGCGTTCGAGCGCTTCGCCAAGCGCCTGGAGCACAACTATCCGTTCTTCCACCCCCGTTACGCCGGGCAGATGGTCAAGCCGCCGCACCCGGCCGCCGTCGTCGGCTACCTGACGGCGATGCGCTTCAACCCCAACAACCACGCCTACGAGGGCGGGCCCGCCACCAACGACATGGAACGCGAGTGCGTCGCCCAGCTGGCCGCCATGTTCGGCCTGCCCCGCCACGTCGGCCACCTCACCAGCAGCGGCACCATCGCCAACCTGGAAGCCCTGTACGTGGCCCGCCAGAGCCACCCCGGGCGCGGCGTCGCCTACAGCGCGCAGTCCCACTACACGCACAGCCGCATGTGCCACGTCCTGGGCGTCGAGGGCCACGCGGTGGCCGCCGACGCGGACGGGCGCATGGACGTCGACGCGCTGGCCGACCTGCTCGCCACCGGCCGCGTCGGCACGGTGGTCGTCACCGCCGGCACCACCGGGCTCGGCGCCGTCGACCCGGTGCACGAGGTGCTGGCACTGGCCCGCCGCCACGGGGTGCGGGTGCACGTGGACGCCGCCTACGGCGGGTTCTTCGCCCTGCTGGCCACCGACGACACCCAGGCCGCCGCCCTGCACCTGGACCCGGCGCCGTGGCGGGCCATCGCCGGCTGCGACTCCGTCACCGTCGACCCGCACAAGCACGGCCTGCAGCCCTACGGCTGCGGCGCGGTGCTGTTCGCCGACCCCGACATCGGCCGCCACTTCGCCCACGACTCCCCCTACACCTACTTCACCGACGCCGAACTGCACCTGGGCGAGATCAGCCTGGAATGCTCGCGCGCCGGCGCCGCGGCCGCCGCCCTGTGGCTGACCCTGCAACTGCTGCCGCTCACCCCCCAGGGCCTGGGCGCCGTCCTGGCCGGCGGGCGGCGCGCGGCCCTGGCCTGGGCGGACCTGATCGAGGACAGCCCGCACCTGACCCTCCACCAGCGCCCGCAACTGGACATCGTCACCTACCACCCCACCCCCGGCGGGACACCGATGTCCGCCGTCGACGCCGCCAGCCGGCACGTGCTGCGCCAGGGCATGGCCGACGAGCAGGACCCGCTCTACCTGAGCCTGCTGCGGGTGGACGCCGCCGACTTCACCCGCCGCCACCCGGCAGCGGCGGCGGACGCCGAGGGGGCCTCGGTGCTGCGCAGCGTCCTGATCAAGCCCGAGGCGGAGGACCACCTGCCGGCCCTGCACGCGCGCCTGACCTCGCTCGCCACCGCCCGGCCCTGACCCGCCCGTCGCCCCGCTGTACGAGTGCACCCCCCGTACGACCGCCCTGCTGTCCCGCCGCCTGTCTGCCGAGGAGTGTCCGTTGACCACCGCCACCGTCCCGCCGGGCGCCGCCCTCGCGGCCCCCGCGGTCCGCCCCGCCCGACCCGAGGAGGCCCCCGCCCTCGCCCGGGTGCTCGCCGCCGCCTTCCACGACGACCCGCTCACCCGCTGGGCCTTCCCCGACGACGCCCACCGCGCCCGCATCCTGCCCGCCTTCTTCCGCGTCCACGTCGACCAGTGCCTGGCCCACGGCGGCGCCCTGACCGCCCAGCACCCCGACGACCACGCCCCCGTCGGCGCGCTGCTCTTCCTGCCCCCCGGCGTGTGGGAACACCCCGGGGAGCAGGACCAGGCGGCCGCCCGCGCCCTGGACGCGGCCGTCGACGCCGACGCCCACCCCGAATCCGCCCGCCGCCTGGCCGCCATCACCCGCCTCCAGGCCCGCCGCCACCCGCGCCACCGCCCCCACCACTACCTGGCGTTCGTCGGCGCCCACCCCGACGCCCGCCGCACCGGCACCGGCACCGCCCTCCTGCGCGCCTTCCTGGCCCGCGTCGACCACGACGGCCAGGCCGCCTACGCCGAGACCAGCTCCCCCGGCGGCGCCCGGGTCTGCGGCGCCGGCGGCTTCACCCGCTTCGGCGAGGCCATCGCCCTGCCCGCCGGCGGCCCCCGCCTGACCCCCGTGTGGCGGGGCCCCCGATGACCACCCACACCCTCGACATCGACACCGCACTGCACAGCGACACCGCACTGCGCAGCGACACCGCACTGCACAGCGACACCGCACTGCGCAGCGGCACCGCCCTGCACAGCGACACCGCGCTGCGCGTCTACTCCGCCGAGCAGATCGACGCCGGCGCCGCCGACCACCACCCCGAAGCCGCCGAGATCCTCGCCTGGAGCCGGCGCTTCCTCACCACCGCCCACCCCGACCTCGGGCGCAGCGGCCCCGTCTGCCCCTACACCCAGCCCTCGCTGCGCCGCGGCCTGTTCCACATCGCCGTCGCCGACACCCGCGCGGGCGGCGACCTGCCCGCACTCGTCGGCGAGCTGCGCGCCTGGTACGAGCGGCTGCTGGCCGACCTGACGGAGGAGTCGGACCGGGAGCTGCTGACCGTCCTGCTGGTACTGCCGGGCCTGGACCGGGCCGACTCCACCGCGCTGGACGAGGCGCAGCGCAAGGCCAAGGACGAGTTCGTCGAACAGGGCCTGATGATCGGCCAGTTCCACCCCGTCTGCGAGGAGGGGGGCCTGTGGAACGGCTCCTTCCGGCCGCTGCGCGCGCCCGTGCCGCTGCTGGCGGTGCGCAAGCTCCTCGTCTTCGACCTGCCCTTCCTCGTCGACGACGAGGCCCACCTGGCCCACTACCTGGCCCGCTTCGCCCCCCAGGTCCCCGCCCGCATCCGCGACCAGCTGGTCTCCGGCATGACGGAACACCGCAGGACCGCCCGCCTGACCGCCGCCTGAGCCGCGGCCCCCCTGGGGGGGGGCGGGGGCGGGGGGGGGGGCCCCCCGCCCGCCGCCCCCAGAA
>NZ_JBHWIO010000093.1:0-15686 GCF_042732075.1 Kitasatospora sp. NPDC059812 | reverse complement strand
GCCCCCCCCCCCCCCCGCGGCGCGCGGGGCGCGCCCCCCCCCGCCCCCCCCCCACCCCCCTTTTTCGCTGTTGCGCATGTCGTTGAGGGCGGAGGCCGGGCGGGCGGAGCCGACGGCGGCAGCGAGCGCGGAGGCCTGGGCGGCTCCAACGAGCGCCCGGAGTCAGGCCGGAGCCGTACAGTCCAGCCATGACCCACCCCGCCGCGTCATGGCGCGAGATCGAACGCACCACCATGTTCAGCAAGTTCGGCCGGTCCGTGGAACGCGTCGACTTCGAGCTGCCCGACGGACGGACGGAGGAGTTCTACCTCAAACGCGAGCGCCCAACCGGTGCCGTGCTCGCCCTCACTCCCGACCAGCACGTCATCCTCGCCCGCCAGTACCGGCCCGGCCCCGACCGCGTGCTGTACGAACTACCCGGTGGCTTCATCGAACCCGGAGAAGAGGCAGCCGAGGCCGTCGCCCGCGAACTGCTGGAGGAGACCGGCTACCAGGGCGAGGTCCACGCGGCCGGCCCGTACTGGCACGACGCCTACTCCACCGCCCTGCGCTTCGCCTTCTACGCCACCGGCTGCGCCAAGGTCGCCGAGCCGACCCCGGAGCGCACCGAGTTCATCGACGTGGTCACCCTGCCCCTGCCCGAGTTCCGCTCCACCGTGCTGCGCAGGGGCCAGATGACCGACACCGCCGCCGCCTACCTCGCCCTGGACCGCCTCGGGCTCCTCTGACCCGGGGCGTACGGGCGGGCCGGCGTCCCAGCCCACCCGCGGTCTGCTCACCGCCGTCGGGTACTTCGAGGACGCCACCGTGGAGACCGGCTGCACCTGGATCGTCCCCGGCTCCCACCGCGCCCCGTACGTGGGCGTCCCACAGCCCGACGGCGGCGGCACCTGGATGGACGAGCACCCCGAACTCTCCGGCCTCGCCGACCAAGCCGTCCCGGTGCCGGTCCCCAGCAGCGGTCTCGGGAAAATCGCTGGCGGCGGCGGGGCCCGGCATGAAGGCTCTCACTGTGACGCTTCACGAGAACGAGGTCTTCGCGGACCAGGCGGTCGTCCGCTCCCTGCTCCGGGAGCAGCGGCCGCACTGGGCCGGCCTGTCCGTCTCGCCGGCCGGCGCGGGCACGGACAACACGATGTACCGGCTCGGCGACGACCTGCTCGTGCGGCTGCCGCGCACCGCGCAGAGCGCGCACTCCGTGCGGAAGGAGCAGACGTGGCTGCCGCGGCTGGCACCGCACCTGCCGTGCCGCGTCCCGGAGCCGGTGCACGCCGGGACACCGAGTGCCGCGTTCCCGCTCCCCTGGTCGGTGTACCGCTGGATCGACGGCGAGGAGCCCGGCCCGGGGTCGGTCACCGACTGGCCCGCCTTCGGGGCCGACCTGGCGGCGGTCGTCCAGGGCCTGCACGGCGCCCCACTCATGGGGGCCGTCCGCCACGGCGCGCTCAGCTGGTACCGCGGAGGCGACCTGCGCGACAGCGACGAGTCGATCACCGCATGCTTCGAGAAGTGCCGGACGATCCCGGGCCTGGACCTCGACATCGAGCACCTGCGGCACCTGTGGCGAAGCGCGCTCGCCCTGCCCGGGGCGTCCGGCCGCCAGGTGTGGCTGCACGGCGACCTGAAACCCTCCAACCTGCTCGTCCGGCAGGGCAGGCTGCACGCGGTCATCGACTTCGGATGCCTGTCGGTCGGCTTTCCCGACGCCGAGCACGCCACGGTGTGGGACCTTCCGTCCCCGGCCCGCCAGGCGTACTGGGACGCCCTCGGCCTCGACGACGTGACGTGGCTGCGGGCCCGGGCGTGGGCGGTCGGCGTCGGGGTCGGCGGGCTGTCGTACTACTGGGGCACCTATCCCGGCTTTGTCGGCGAATGCCTGTCGCGGCTGTCCGCGATCCTGGAGGCCGCCGGCGCGCGGTGAACCAGCACGGCGGTCCTCAGGTCGCGCGCTGTCCGTGGAGGAGGACGGGCAGCGCGCGGCCCGCCAACGCCTCGCTGACGCGGGCGAGTTGGGAGGGCGCCATGACGTCCGGGAGTTGGCGGGCGGGGACGAAGCGGGCGCCGAACAGGCCGCTGCGGTGCCGGGGCGGGATGGTGAGGCGGACGTCGTCATGCACGGTGCCGCCGTCGAAGACCAGGTTGAGGCGCTCCAGGTAGCGGTCGGCGGGGGTGAAGTCGACCGCGAGGACGTCGGCGAGACGGAGGTTGAGCCCGGTCTCGGCGTGCAGGTTGCGGGCGGCGGCAAGGTGCGGGGGCTCGTTCGGCTTCGCGGCACCGCCGGGCAGGATCAGCCCGTCCATGTAGTCCGGGTCGACGAGCAGGACGTCACCGCGCGGGTTGCGCACGAGGACGAGGCAGCCGAGCCGGCACACCGGCGGCTTGGCGAGCAGACGGGGGTCACGCATCGGGCGGTTCACCTTCTGAGGGCGGCGAGGAGTACGAGGGAGAAGCCCGCCAACCACAGGAGGCGGGCGAGGAGTTCAGCCGTCATGCGTCCGGCTCTCACTCCCCCGGCCGCTTGTGGACCTCGAAGACGCGCCACGTGCCCCAGGCGTCGGAGAAGGAGCTGAACCCGCTGAGCTCACCGTCCGGTTGGCGCAGCCACTCCCGGGTGACCTCGTTGCGGACCCGGTAGAGGCGGGCCCCGGTGTCCCAGCGCACGCCGTAGCCGTGGTGGCGGGGAACTTGGGCATCGGCCATGGGAATAACCTTCCGCAATCAGCGTTTCACGTTCTGTGCACATGATGGCCTGGCGTCATCTAGCATCGGAAGTGATATGCGACTTGCAGTCAGGCCAGCCGTGAGTTGGGGAAGCTCCATGAACAAGAAGACCATCGACCCGACCTCGTCCCCGTGGGCCGCCTTCGGAGTTCAACTCCGCAGGTCACGCGAAGCAGTTGGGCTCACCCAGGTCCAACTGGCGAAGAAGGTCGGGTGCACCGCATCGCACCTGTCCTACGTCGAACTTGCACACCGGCCCCCGAGCCTGCAGCTGGCGGAGCTCGCCGACCAGGAGCTCAGGACCGGCGGCACGCTGGTACTGATGTACTGGCAGCTCAAGCACACCGCGTTGTTGGAGGGCTTCCCGGAGTACACCAACTACGAGGCCCGAGCGGAGCAGATCAAGATCTTCGAGATCAACGTCATCCCAGGGCTCCTGCAGACTCGCGCGTACGCAACCGCGATTGAGACGGGATACGCGAGGCAAGGCGCCGCACTCCCAGAACAGGCCGATGAACGTATCAACTTCCGGCTTGCCCGACAGCACATCCTGGAGCGGACTCCACCTCCGGTCCTGCACGCGGTGCTGGACGAAAGCTGCCTGAGGCGACTCGTCGGCGGCCGGGACGTCATGATCGAGCAGCTGCTCCACCTTGAACAGTTGGCCGATCGGCCCAACGTGGTCATCCAGGTGGCGCCGTACTCTCTGGGCGAGAACCGGCCGTTCACGCGCGTGGTGCAACTCCTTACCATGCCGAACCGCAAAGTTCTCAGCTACGGCGAGATCGAGCAGCGCGGTTACATCGACCGGGACATCCAGTCAGTTTTGGCGCTGACCAGGAGCTACGATCGCCTCGTGGTCGAGGCCATGAACCAGGCCGACTCAGTGGCCATGATCCGCGCGGTACGGAGGGATCTGGAATGGACGTCAATCTGACTGACGCTCGCTGGCGAAAGAGTTCGTACAGCGGCGGCAACGGAGGAACCTGCGTGGAGGTCGCTGACGGTTTTACCGGCGTGATGCCGGTCCGTGACTCCAAGGACCCCGACGGCCCGGCCCTCCTCTTCTCCTCCGCCGCCTGGCAGGCCTTCGTCACCGCCGTCCGTACCGGCGAATTCGGCACCGACTAGGCCTACCGCTGGGCCTACGACGGCTCCCCGCTCAAAGCCACATGAACCCCGAAGGGTCAACGCGGTGCTGCGCTAGGGTCTGGCGGCATGGGATCACCGACGGAACCGGACGCCTCCGGGGAGTTCCAGCGGATAGCCGACTGCTTGGCGGGGCCGGGCGCCGACACGCACCACGCCGGCTTGCAGGAGCTTGAGGTACTCGCCCGGGCACATCCCGCGCTGCGCCAGCCTGCCGCCGACGCCGTGTGCCGTTACCTGCGCGGCACGGTTGTGGAAGCTGCCGACAGTGCTGTCGCGCTTCTTGTCGCGCTGGCGCGGGGCGGAGACCACCTCGTCTTCGCCCTGGAAGGCGCCGTACTGCCGGACGTCGACTTCAGCGGCTGCTCCTTCGGCCCGACGGTCTTCGCGGACACCCACTTCCGCGGCCGCTGCGTCTTCGACGGCGCTCACTTCCGCGACGACGCGATCTTCGCGCGGGCCGTGTTCGAAGGCGAGGCGTCGTTCGCCGACGTCAGGTTCGGCGCAGACGCCCACTTCGGGCTGGCGCGGTTCCACTCCCCGGCCGGCTTCGCCGGCGCCCGGTTCGACAATATGGCCTGGTTCGGCCGTGGTGAGGAGTCCGTCCAGGAGGACGACCCCCGATTCGAAGAGTTCGACGAGGACGGCGACCTGCCCTCTGACAAGCCGGATCCGTTCGGCGTGCAGATCCCCTGGCGCGAGCCGAACGAGGCCGATCCCAACTGGCCGAGCGCCGTGCTTCAAGAGGACTACCAGACCTGGTACGAGGGCAGCGACGGCACCTGCTTCCGGGATCGGGTGTCCTTTCGCAGCGCGCGATTCCACGGTCCGGCCTGGTTCTGGAAGGCACGGTTCGGGGCGGATGCGGAGTTCGGCGACGCCTGGTTCGGCGATCAGGTCCATCTCGACCAGCCGAGCGTGGATCTCACCGGCGCGACCGCGGACACTGTCGCCGACGAAGACGACGCTTCGGAAGTCGACGACGCGGAAGAGTCGTTCAGCCCTCAGCAATGGCCCTTCGGCTGGGTGCTGCGCCCCGGGGACAACGGGCCGGGCCGGCTGGTGACGGACGAGTCCGTGGCGCCCTACGCCCACCAGCTCGCCGACGCCGACCCGGCGGTGCGGCTGTCCGGACTGCACGTGCTCGACGCGCTCGGCCAGGCCCGCGCCGACCAGCGGGCCCGAATCGTCGACGCGGTCTGCGGATTCCTGAGGGCGCCGCTGGCGTTCGAGGCCGGCGATGAAGCCGCGCTCACCGCGGAGCAGGTGGCCGAACTGAGACTGCGGCGGACCGCGCAGCAGATCCTCACCGACCACCTCCGCCCTCACGACCCCGGGGCGGCGCCGGATTCCCCGCCGCGCGAACAGTTCTGGGACGGAGTCGATCTCAGCCTTTCCGCCGCCACTCTGATCGACTTCGACCTCAGTGACTGCCGGTTCGCGCGTGCGGACTTCATGGGCACTCAGTTCCACGGGACCACCAACTTGGAGCGAAGCGCGTTCAAGGCGCACTTCATGCTGCCGGGCGGCGGCGGATACGCCACGTTCCACGGCGAATGCCGCACCGCCGGCGCCGCCCTCACCGAGGGCTGGGCCGGACAGAGAAGCGCCGACGAGACCCTCCAGCAAATTCGGGCGCGGTCGGCCGAGGTGACTGCCTGAGTCAGTCCGCCAGCCGTCGACCGGCTTCCGAGCCGGCACGCCATACGTCAGCAGCATCGGCTCCCGCTCGGTCTCGGGCGCCGGACGCCACTCGTCGATCGGCACCAGGCCAGGCGGCTGGATCTGGAGGCTGTCGAGCCAGGCCGCGATCTGCTCGGGGGTGCGGTTGGTGAACGGCACGCCGGTGGACTTCTGGTAGTCGGCGAGCATGGCGTCCTGCTCGTCCGGGTGGGCCGGGTCCGGCGCCGGCCGAAGATAACCGAGCTCAAAGTACGATGGCGGGCAAACCGAGCTGACGCGACGTCAGAACATCGTGGCACCAAGGCAATCCGCTTCACGCGCCCCGGCGGCGTGCCGATGGGCGCGGGCGATGGCGCAGTGACCTACTCGGCGGCCTCGGGCATGGCGGCCGGCCCGAGGTCGCCGTCGGGCTCGCGGGTGATCAGGGCGAGCAGGGCGGGGTCGGCGTGGACCTCGGCGCTGTGGCGCCACTGGGTGAGCAGCAGCGCGATGGGGGCGAGGTTGTCCAGGGCCACCGCGCCGCGGGCGGTGTCCACGAGCTCGCCGAGCAGGGTGTCGATGTCCTCGGCGGGCAGGAACGTGCTCCACGGCAGGGCCTCGGGCAGCGCCTGGCGCAGGGCGGCGGTGTTCCCGGTCCGTACCAGCGCCGCCAGCAGTCGTGAGGTGAAGTCCACGACGGAGGCGTCGCGTTCCATCTGCTCGACGCGCATCAGGGCCAGGTCCCCCGCGTCGCGCCGCCGCAGTCGTAGCGCGCGGACGGCGTCCAGCCGGCGCGCGGTCGCGGCGGGGTGGTGCAGCAGTTCGCTGAAGGGCACGTCCTCGTAGGCCGCAGCCATGACATCCGCAGTAGCTCGGATGTCGCCCGCAGGGCGGGTGATCGCCCACCCTGCGGTCAGCCGGCGGCGGCCAGGGCCGGTTCGGGGGCGGCTGTGGCGGGCTGGGGCCGGGGGCGGGTGAGGCATTCGTCGGTGAAGGCGAGGGCGCGCAGGTGGTAGGGGCGGGCGGCGTGGCCCAGGGAGAGGTTGTGGCCGGCGCGGTGGGCGGTGACGAGGTGGGCCAGGCCCGGGGGGAAGGCGGCGGTGAGGGCGGTGCGGTGGGAGGGTTCCAGGCGCCACCAGGCCTCGTGGTCGGCGAGGGTGAGGCGCACGGGCACGCGTACGCGGGCGGCCAGGGCGCTGTAGCGGGCGGGCCAGGTGGCCAGTTCGCGGGATTCGAGGGCGGGGACGGGGGTGAGCAGGGTGCGGGCGGCGTGGAAGGTGCCGGGCGGGTAGAGGCCGAGGGGGCCCCAGTTGAGGCGGCCGCCGCCGGCGAGGTCGTCGGGCCGGTCCCACGCGCCGGGGGCGTAGTGCTGGGCGAGGCCGGAGATGTCGGCGCCGAGCAGGGGCAGGCGGGGGTCGGCGGGCCAGTGGGCGGCGAGGTGGAGGGCGATCTTGCCGCCGAAGGAGTGGGCGAGGAGCTGGACGCCGGCGCCGACGGGGTGGGCGCGGGCGTAGTCGGTGAGGGCGGCGTGCAGGGTGGCGGCCTGGTCGGCGATGAGCTGGCCGTCGGGCAGGCGGTGGGCGGAGGCGCCGTGGCCGGGGCGGTCCAGGGCCAGGACGGTGTAGCCGAGGTCGGCGGCCAGGGTGAGCAGGCTGGTGTCGGGGTGGGCGGGGCCGGCGAAGTAGGCGGCGCGCATGCCGCGGCCGTGGATGGCGAGGAGGACGGCCTTGGGGGCGCGGTCCTGGGGTTCGGCGACGAGGGCGGAGACGGGGATGCCGCCGGCGTCCAGGACCAGGGAGCGGGTGGCGAGGCGGGGGTTGGGCCGCGGGTTCGGACGGAAGCTCATACGGCGGCCCCGGCACGGACAGCGGCTCCGGCGCGGGCGGTGGTCCCGGCGCGGGCGGTGTCGAGGTCGGTGAGCCAGCCGGTGAGGTCGCTCTGGCGCATCAGGGTGGTGCCGATGAGCAGTCCCGCGTAGCCGGCGTCCAGGAGGCGGGCGGCGTCGGCGGGTTCGGTGATGGCGGAGGCGGAGACGGGGGCGCGGGTGCCGGTGGCGTGCAGGGCGGGCAGCAGGCGCAGGCTGCGTCCGAGGTCGCCGCGGTCGCGTTCGCGGGTGCGGATGTCCTTGTTGTTGACGGCGATGACGCAGTGTTCGGGCTGGGGCAGGTGGGCGAGTTCGTGTTCGCCGGTGATCTCGACGAAGGGGGTCAGGCCCAGGGCGAGGGCGGTGGTGACCAGGCGGTGCAGGGAGGTGGCGGGCAGCAGGGCGGCGGTGAGCAGGACGGCGGAGGCGCCGAGGGCGGCGGCGGCCTCCAGTTGGGCGGGGCGGGTGAGGAAGTCCTTCTGCAGGACGGGCAGGTCGGTGGCGGCGGTGACCTCGCGCAGCAGGCGGGGGGTGCCGCCGAACCAGCGGCCGGTGACCACGGACAGGCAGGGCGCGCCGGCCTGTTCGTAGCGGGTGACGAGGTCGGTGACGGTACGCGGGCCCAGCAGGTCGGTGCCGTGCGGGTCGCGGAGTTTGACTTCCATGATCAGGGGGCGTCTCGCGGCCAGCAGGGCGTCGAGGAACCGCGGGGCGCTCATACGTGAGCCTCCTTGGGGCGGGGGTGCCAGGCGTGGGCGAGGGCGGTGACGGCTTCGTGGGTGAAGTCGCCGGCCCGGTTGCGGGCGGCGGTGTCGATGTCGGCGCCGGCGTACAGGGGGTGGTCGGTGACGGTGCGGTAGGTGTCGCGGTTGGCGGCGTTCAGGCCGCCGGCGAGGAGGAAGGGGATGGTGAGGCGGGGCAGCAGGGTGTGGACGTCGGCGGGGGCCAGGGGGTGGCCGGTGGAGCCGACGCGGCCGTCGTCGGTGACGGTGTCCAGGAGGAACAGGTCGCAGCCGGCGCGTTCGAAGGCGCCGATGAAGGGGCGTTCCAGGCAGCGGCCGCGGGAGAGGTGGAGGACTTTGACGAGGACGGCGTAGGGCAGGTGGTGGCGCAGTTCGGTGACGAGGGCGGGGTTCTGGTAGGCGTGGAGCTGGATCCAGCGGATGCCGGTGGCGCGGGCGAGGCGGGCGAGTTGGTCGGCGTCGTCGAGGAAGGTGACCAGGACGGGTTCCAGGCCCAGGCGGATGGCGGTGGCGGCGAGGTGGGCGAGGTGTTGTTCGGAGAGTTCGGCGGGGCCGCCGGGCACGCCGTGCCACAGGCCCACCAGGGTGGGGCCGGATTCGGCGAGGAGGGTGAGGTCGGCGCGGGTGCGGGCCCCGCACACCTTGAGGTGGCGGGGCCGCGCGGGCGGCAGCGGGCGGGGCGGGGCGGGGGCGCTCACTTGCCGAGTCCGAGCATGGCGGCGATGCGGTTGTACTGGATCTCGTTGCTGCCGGAGTAGATGGTGCCGGCGACGGCGTTGCGCACGTCCTTCTCCAGCCCGTATTCGGACATGTAGCCGTTGCCGCCGAAGACCTGGACGGCGGCCAGCGAGGTGGCGAGGTTGGATTCGCTGGTGAGGAGTTTGGCGATCGCCATGTCGACGGTGACGTTCTCGCCGGCCTCCAGGCGCTGGGCCGTGTCGTAGAGCCACTTGCGGGCGGTCTCCAGGCGGATCTTGGTGTCGACGATCTTGTTGGCGACCGACTGGTAGGAGCCGATGGGCTTGCCGAAGGACATGCGGGTCTTGGCGTAGTCGAGGCAGCGGGCCAGGCGGTGCTGCATCTCGCCGGTGTTGACGATGAAGGAGTAGAGGATCTCGCGTTTCATGACGTGGTCCAGGACGAGGAAGCCGCCGCCGACGCGGCCCAGGACCCGGGAGGCGGGCACCTTGACGTCGTCGAGGTAGACCTCGGACAGCGGTGAGGTGCGCAGGCCCATCTTCTTGATGGGGTTTCCGGTGCTGATGCCGGGCATGTCGCGGTCCAGGAGGAACGCGGTGACGCCGAGCGCCCCGCCCTGGGGGTGGGTGCGGGCGTAGACGACGATGACGTCGGCGACGGGGCCGTTGCTGACGAAGGTCTTGGCGCCGTTGAGGACGAAGTGGTCGCCGTCGCGGATCGCGCGGGTGCGCATCTGCATGGCGTCCGAGCCGCCCTCGGACTCGGTGATGGCGTGGGCGCCGATGGCCTCGCCGGAGGCGATGCGCGGCAGGTAGGCCTCTTTGAGGGCGGGTGAGCCGAAGGCCTGGAGGGGGACGCCGGTGGAGGCGAGGGAGGTGGTGACGGAGAAGTTGAGGCCGCCGTCGCGGCAGGTCTGCCCCAGGCCCTCCAGGACGTACATGGTGGTGAGCAGGGACTGGCCCAGCCCGCCGTAGCGTTCCTCGAAGGGCAGGGACAGGATTCCGGTCTTCTGGACGAGGCGCCACTTGTCGTGGGAGAAGGCGGCCTGTTCGTCGCCTTCGATGTGGCCGGCGCTCAGGTCGTCGCCGAAGCGGGCCAGGCCCTCGCGCAGGGCGTGCTGGTCGGCGTTCCAGCGGATCATGGACGTGCCGCCTTCCTCCCGGGCCCGCGTGCGGGGCCCGGGGTGGCAGGCCGGCGCGCGGGGCGCCGGCGCGTGACTCGAAGGGGGGTCTTCGCCTAGTAGGCGGAGGAGGAGGATGCGTCGAGCTGGTGGACCTCGTCGCCGCGCAGGGCCGGGGAGAAGACGCAGACCAGGCGCAGGTCCTCGTGGGGGCTGGCGACCAGGTAGTGGGCGTCGTGCTGGTCGAGGGCGTAGAGGCGGCCGGGGGTGATGGGGTGGGAGGTGCCGTCCATGGCGATGACCTCGCCGGAGCCGGCGATGCAGTAGCACGCCTCCAGGTGGTTGCGGTACTCCAGGCGGGACTTGGTGCCGGCGTTGACGATGGTGTCGGTGAGGGTGTAGCCGAGGTTGTCGCCGGCCACCAGGAAGCGGCGGGACAGGCCGTTGCCCCACTCGACGGTCTGGACGTCGTCAAGGTCGCGGATCAGCATGCTGGTTCTGCCTTTCGTGTCAGCGGGCGGGGGTGGTGGTGCCGGGGGTGGTGCTCGTGCTGGTGGTGCCGGGGGTGGTGCTCGTGCTGGTGGTGCGCGGTACGGCGGTGGTGCGCGGTACGGCGGTGGTGCTGGTGGTGCGTCCGGCCGTGGCGGGCTGGGGTGGCCCGGGCGGGCGGAGGTCGTGGAGGAGGGCGCGCAGCGCCTGGGCGGCGTCGCGGCCCTCGGTGAGGGCGGTCTCGATGCGGGCGACGGCGGCGGAGCCGACGATCGCGGCGTCGGCTCCGGCGGCGGCGACCGCGTCCAGGTCGGCGGCGCTTTTGACGCCGAAGCCGATGGCGACGGGGGTGGCGGGGGCGGCGGCGCGCAGGGTGGCGACGGTGGCGGCCAGGGTGTGGTGGCCTTGCGCGGGGGTGGTGCCGGAGCGGCCGTAGTGGGCGACGAGGTAGACGTAGGCGTCGTGGGCATCGCGGGCGGCGGCGGTGAGGACCTCGGGGGTGGAGGTCGGGTAGCAGGTGGCGACCTGGGGCAGGGCGGCCTCGCGCAGGGCCTGGCGCCAGGCGGGGCGCAGGCGGGGCGGCAGGGCGTGGACGAGCAGGGCGTCGGCGCCGGCCTGGGCGATGGCGCGGGCGCAGGTGGCGGGGTCGGCGGCGCGCAGGCTGTGGCTCCAGTCGGCGAGCAGTGCGATCTTCAGGTTCTTCAACTGGGGCCGCAGGGTGGCGAGTTCGTCCAGGACGGTGTCCAGGGTGGTGCCGGCGGCCAGGGCCCGGTCGGCGGAGCGGCGGATGACGGGGCCGTCGGTGGGCGAGTTGGGGAAGGGGACGGCGAGTTCGAGGACGTCAACGCCTTCCTCCTCCAGGACGAGGGCCAGGTCGGTGAGGCGGGCGGGCGGGTCTCCGGCGTTGAGGAACAGGGCCAGGTGCGGGCGGCCGTCGGCGCGGGCGGCGAAGAACGTGGTGTCAGGCATGGGCGGGGGCCTTGTGGTCGGCGCGCAGGCGGGCGGCCAGGGCGCGGGGGGCGCCGTCGGCCAGGGCGTCCAGGGCGGCGGTGTGGGCGGTGTGCCAGTGGGTGTGGCGGCCCGAGGCGAGGGCGAGGGCGGCGGCGTTGAGGGCGATGGTGTGGGTGGCGGTGGGGCCGGCGCGGCCGGCGAGGGCTTGCAGGAAGTGGCCGGTGAGGTCCTCGGGGTGGGGGGCGAGGTCGGCCAGGGTGCCGTCGGCGGGGGCGATGGAGCCGGCGGGCAGGTGGAGGGTGGTGTCGGGGGTGTGCAGGGTGTTGTCGGCGAAGGGCAGGAGTTCGTCGGCGCCGACGGTGTTGGTGGCCAGCCACACGGCGCGCCCCAGGGTGCGGGGGGCGAGGTGGCGCAGGGCGGGCAGGTCGGTGGTGGCGCTGGTGCCGGTGAGTTGGGCGGTGACGGGCACGGTGGCGAGCAGCGGGCCGAGGGTGTTGAGGAGGCGTCCGAAGGGTTTGAGGGTGAGCGGGAACAGGAGGCGGGCCAGGCGGGTGAGGGCGGGCGGGTAGACGTGGGGGCCGGCGAAGGCGATGCCGTGGCGGGCGAGGTGGTCGGCGGTGGCGGTGTGGGAGGAGGTGAGGGTGATGCCGAGGCGCTCCAGCAGGTCGATGGAGCCGGCGCTGCTGGTGTAGGCGCGGGAGCCGGTCTTGACGACGGGGACGCCCATGGCGGCGGCGGTCAGGGCGGCGGCGGTGGAGAGGTTGAAGGTGGCCGGGCCGCCGCCGGTGCCGACGATGTTGACGCTGGCGGGGTGGGCGGGGCCGGGGTGGGGGCTGCGTTCGGTCAGGGAGGTGGTGAAGGCGACGAGGGTGTCGGGGGCGGGCAGGCGGGTGGTGAGGGCGGCCAGCAGGGCCGCGGCCTGGGCCCGGTCGCTGTCGCGGGCCGGGCCCGGGGTGCGCTGCTCCAGCTGGTCCCACCACGAGCGCCAGGTGTCCAGGTCGACGTCGTGCCCGGCGAGCAGGGCGGTGAGGGCCGGGTGCACGGGTCAGCCGCCTGCCACGGCGCTGGCCGGGACGGCGCGGCGCTGGGTGATGAAGGCGTCGATGGCGGTGACGGAGCGGAAGTTGTTGGGGTCGAGGTCGGTGTCGTCGACGGGCAGGGCGAAGTGGTCCTCGACCCAGGCGATGAGCTTGAGGACGCCCAGGCTGTCGATGACGCCGTCGGAGAGCAGGTCGTGGTCGTCGGCGAGTTGCTCGGGGGTGACGTCGGGCAGGAACTCCTCGATGAGGAACCGCTTGATCTGGGCGATGTTGCTCATGGCTCGCAACTCCCTTGGGTGTGTGGGGTTTTGGTGGCGTAATCAGGTGATGGGCCGGGTGGCTTGGTCAGGCGGTGGGCAGGACGGCCTTGCGATCGACCTTGCCGGTGGCGGTCTTGGGCAGCGGGGCGTCGTGGATGGCCAGGCGTTCGGGCACGGCGGCGCGCGGCAGGTTGCGGGCGAGGTGTTCGCGCAGGGTGAGGCTGTTGAGGGCGGAGCCGGCGGCGCGTTGGACGGCGGCGTGCAGGCGTTTGCCGGTCAGCGGGTCCGGGGCGGCGGCGACGGCGGCCTCGCGGACCTCGGGGTGGGCGAGCAGGACGCGTTCGACCTCGGCGGTGTTGACTGCGACGCCGCGGACCTTGACCTGGAAGTCGGCGCGTCCGGTCAGGTGCAGGCGGCCGTGTTCGTCGCGGACGGCCAGGTCTCCGGTGCGGAACCAGCGCCGTCCGGGCCCGGCGCCTTCGGGCTGGGTGGTGAAGCGGCCGGTGTCGCGGGAGCGGTCCAGGTAGCCGGCGGCCTGGAAGGGGGTGGAGACGTACAGTTCGCCGTGGCCGGGGCCGGTGACGGGGGTGCCGTCGGGGGCGGCGAGCAGGGTGCGCACCCCGGGCAGGGGGGTGCCGATGGGCACCGGCAGGGCGGCGGTGGCGTCCAGGCGGTCCAGGCGGTGCAGGAAGCTGTCGTTGGTCTCGGTGCAGCCGTAGATGTTGTAGAGCGCGGCGCCGGGCAGCAGGGCGGGCAGTGCGGCCAGGGTGCGGGCGTCGATGGCGTCGCCGGTGAACGCGGCGTGCTCGACGCTGTCCAGCACCGCGACGCCTGCCGTCTGGGCGGCGGCCTGGGCGAGGAGGGCGTAGGCGAGGGGGACGGCCTGGAGGACGTGCGGGCGGTGGCGGGTGAGCTGGGCGAGCAGGTGGCGGGCGTTGAGCGCGTGGGCGGGGTCGATGAGCAGGACGGTGCCGCCGGCGGCGAGGGTGGCCCACACGTCGAGCAGGCACAGGTCGAAGTTGAGGGGGGCGTAGTTGGCGACGACGCGGCCGGGCCCGAGGTCGAAGGTGTCGTGGGCCCAGGCGGTGAAGCGGTCGACGGCGGCCTGCGCGAGGGGGACGATCTTGGGCAGGTCGGTGGAGCCGGAGGTGGTGAGCAGGAAGGAGGTGCCGGCGGCGAGGGTGGGCACGGGGGCGGGGCGGGCCAGGGTGGGCAGGGCGGGGGCGTCCTGGCCGAGGGGGGCGAGCAGGTGGCGGGCGCCGGCCTGGGCGAACAGGGCCGCGAGCAGGGCGGGGGCCAGCTGCGGGGAGGGCAGCAGGAAGGGGCGGCGTTCGATCAGGCAGGCCAGGACGAGGGCGATCTGCTCGGGGGACTTGGCGGCGGGCAGGCCCACCGGCTCGCCGGGGGCGAGGTCCAGCGTGTGCAGGCGCAGCCGTTCGCGTTCGGCGGTTTCGGCGAGTTCGCGGTAGGTGACGGCGCGCTCGTGCCACAGGAGGGCGACGGCGTCGGGCCGGGTGCGGGCGTGGGCGGTGAACGCGTCGGGCAGCGACAGCGGCGGCGGGGCCTGCACGGCGGGCGCGGCGGGTGCGGTGGACGCGGCGGGCGCGGCGGGTTCGGCGGGTGTGGTCATCGGGGTCTCACTCCCCCGCCGGGGTGAGGGCGGCCCAGCCGGCCTTGACGGCGGTGCCGGCCTGGGTGGCGACGGTGAAGCGCACCACCGTGCCCCGGTCGTAGGGCTGCAGGGTCAGGCGCAGCGGGGTGCCGGGGGTGGTGGGGGCGGCGAAGCGGGCGCCCAGGGCGGTGAGGCGGGTGGGGTCGCCGTCGGCGTGGCGGTCGGTGATCTCCTCGGTGGCGAGGGCGACCAGGTGCATGCCGTGGGCGATGGCGGCGGGGAATCCGGCGGCGCGGGCGGCGTCGTCGTCGAGGTGCAGGGGGTTGAGGTCGCCGGCGGCGTGGGCGTAGGCGGTGACGTCGGCGGGGGTGAGGGTGTGGGTGAGGGTGAGGGGTTCGGTGTCGGGGGTGGTGCCGGGGTGGGCGGCGGGGCCCAGGGTGCCGAAGGGTTCGATGGTGGTGGCGCCGACGAGCAGGGCGGAGGTGGTCAGGTGGGCCAGGGTGCGGGTGCCGTCGGTGAGGTGGGTGGTGAGGGCCAGGCGGGTGCCGCGGGCTTCGCGGCGGGCGGCGGTGACGGTGACGTCGATGTCGACGTGGGTGCCGGCGGTGAGGGGGTGGTGGGTGTGGATCTCCTGGGCGAGGTGGACCACGCCGGTGAAGCCGGTGTCGCCCGTGGTCAGGGTGGTGACGGTGTGCTGGGCGAGGGTGTGGGCGAGGACGAAGGGGTGGGCGGGGGCGGCGGCGCCGTCCGGGGCGGGGGGCAGGCCGGTGCGGGCGGCGGTGCGGTAGGCGGCCAGGGCGTCGGCGGTCACGGTGGTGCTGGTGCGGGCGGTGCGGTGGGCGGGCGTCGTCGCGGGCCCGGGCGTCGTCGCGGGCTCGGTCGCGGTCGCGGGTGTGGTCGCGGGTGTCGTGGTCATAGCGGGGTCACCACCAGGGTCGAGTTGTGGCCGCCGAAGCCGAACGAGTTGGACAGGGCCGCGCCCGCGCGGATGGGGCGGGCGGTGCCGTGGACGACGTCGAGGTCCAGGCCCTGTTCGGTGTGCTCGTGGTTGGCGGTGGGAGGGGCGAGGCGGCTGTTCATGGCCTGCACGGCGGCGATCAGCTCGACGGCGCCGGCGGCGCCGATGAGGTGGCCGATGGCGCCCTTGGTGGAGGTGACGGGCACGCCGTGCGGGCCGAAGACGGTGCGCAGCGCGGCGGCTTCGGCGCGGTCGTTGTGCACGGTGGAGGTGCCGTGGGCGTTGACGTGGGCGATGTCGGCGGGGGTGAGGCCGGCGTCGGTGAGGGCGGCGCGGGTGCCGTAGTGGGCGAAGGGGTCGAGGCGGCGGGCGTACTTGGCGGGGAAGGGGCCGTTGTCGGGCAGGTCGGTGACGCGGC
>NZ_JBHWIO010000092.1:16949-35246 GCF_042732075.1 Kitasatospora sp. NPDC059812 | reverse complement strand
GGGTTGTACACGGAGTTGACGACCGCGGAGGAGTAGTCGACCTTGGTGCCCCACGTGGAGACGGTCTGCTGGACCCAGCCGGCGAGGTCGTCGACGCGGCTGGAGGAGGCGCCGGTACGGGTCTCGGTCTCGCCGAGGCAGCCGCCCTGCCAGGAACGGGAGGCGACCGCGACGAGTTCGGCCTTGCCGTTCTTCTCCCGGATCGCGGGGGCGCCGGTGTCACCCTTGCAGATCGCGGCGCCGCCGGTACCGGTGGTGCCGATCGCGGTCGCGGCGACGGTGTCGAGGGTGAAGGCGCCCGAGTGGAGCTTGTTCGGCACCCACTCGTCCTTGGTGCGGCCGTAGCCGGGCACGCGCAGGTTCTCGCCGGTCGTGGGCGCCGCGGTTGCGACGGGGAGCGTCGCGACGCCGGTGACAGGGGTGGCGAGGCGGGCCATGACGAGGTCGCGGTCCTGGCGCGGCACCAGCTCCGCGATCTCGGTGGTCGTGCCGGCGTTCGTGGTGAGGTCGGTGCGGCCGATGGTGGCGGTGGTCTTCCACTTCGGCGCGCCCGCGGCCAGGGCCTGCGGCTGGGCGGGGTCGTCGGCGAAGCAGGACGCGGCGGTGATCACCCAGTACCGGTCGACCAGCGCGCCGGTGCAGACGCGCACGTTGTCGCCGATCGCCAGGCGGACGGTGTAAGCATAGGAGCCGCCGGCGGCGGGGTCGCCGGGGACGGCACCGGCCGGGGAGACGGCGAGCGTGGTGAGCGCTCCAGAGGCTATGGCGGTGGTGAGAAGCGCGGCCTTCCAGGAGGTGCGCGTGGTGGTGCCAGACAAGAGAGTTCAGTCCTTGGGGAAGTGGGAAGCGGTGTGGGACGGCCGGATTGGTCAGCCGGTGACGTGCAGTTGGACCATGGTGGTCGGTGCCTGGCTGAGGCCTTCGCCCAGGCCCTTGAAGCCGTCCTTGGGCACGTCCACGCTCTGGGTGGTGTCGGCGGCGGTGAGGTCGACCTGGAGGGACCGGTCGGAGGTTTGCACCGCGAACACGTCCGGCACCTGAAGCGTGAGGAAGCCCGCCGGGCCGGTGGCGGTGAAGCAGGCCTTGTTGTCAGTGTTGCCCGGGGCACGGGTCCAGAGCTGGATCTGTGAGGGCTTGGCGCAGTCGGTCAGCACGACGGTGCCGTCGCCGCGCAGCAGCTTGACCTTGCTGATGCCGGAGGCGCCCGGGTAGCCGAAGTCCTCGACCGCCGGCGGTGCTACGGGGGTGTCGGTGGCCTGGGTGGTGGGCGGTGGGGTGTCGGCGGTGGCGAGCGCGGAACCGAAGGCGGCGGCAGTCACGGCCGCGATGAGGGCGGTGAGCCAGCGCAGGGTGCGTGCACGGTCCGCCCGTCGTGCGGTGCGGAGACGGTCCCGAAGCGGGGGACGCTGCGACGGGCCGGTAGGCATGGACGACACCCCGGTCAGCCGGTGACGCGCAGTTCGAGCAGCGTGGTCGGCACCTGGTTGTTGCTGCTGCCGATGCCGATGCTCACGCCGTCGTTCTTGGCGATGTCGATGGTGCGTGACTGGCCGTCGGCCGTCACGCGGGCGGTGACCGGGTGCTGCTCGGCCCTGATGTGGAAGACGTTGGGGACCTCCACGACGAGGTAGCCGGTGGCGGCCGTGGCGCGGAAGCAGATCACGTTGCCCTTGTCGTCGGGCAGGTCCTTGCTATACACGCGGATCTGTCCGTCGGTGTTGCAGTTGGCCAGCAGGATGTGCCCGTCCCCCCGCAGCAAGTTGACGTTGGGGAACGGCGAGGTTCCGGGGTAGGCGAAGTCCTCGACGGCTGGCGGCGCCGAGGAGTTGTCGGCGGGCGCTACGCCCGCGACCGCGAGTGCCGATGCCGCGAGCGTGGCGCTCGTTGCGACGGCGCCAACGGCCAGCCACCTGGGTATACGAGGGTGCACGGGTATTCCTTTCCATGGGCCGACCGAGGGCCTGCCATCCACCTCAACGATCGACAGATTCCCTCTGGCAGTGCCCGACTAATGCCCCGCCTCTTGTTCGTCCAGGAAGGAAGTCGGAGTCCAGGAAGGAGGGGGCAATGTGAAGGCAAATAGTAGGCCATCAAGCCCCCCTCTTCTGCTTCCTGGCGGTCGACAGTGACCGACCTGGGCCGCTGGGGGAGGTGGTTTGATGCTCTAGATAATGGTGTGAGTTGAATGTCTGTTTTGAGAGACTTTCAGCTAGTGTGCGCCCAGTTGAATCCTCTCCTTTTCTGATATGAAGTCAGATTCCTTAGTGGGGATCGGTTTGCCGATACCGGCTGCGTCCGGGATACGCTCCGCTGCGTCAGATATCAGCTGTTCGATCGCAGCGGAGGGTTCCTGTGCAGAGTTTTAACGTTGGTTCATGTGGAGGGGGGAGGCGCGGGATATTGGCGCTACGCACGCTATGCGTTCGGCTGCTGCCGTTGACCCTCATGACCGGGCTACTCGGCACGGGTCTGCCCGCCTTCGCGGCCGAACAGCCAGCCGAGCCAGCGAGCCAGCAGAGCGAGAGGTCTCGCGCCGTGGCTGCCTGGCTCTCGGGAGGTCCGAGTGTCCAGAAGCTCGCCGAGGCGGCACTGACCGGCTCGGATCAGGACGTGCGGCGCTTCCTGGACGGCGAACTGGCGGACGCCCGCCACGCCGACCAGCTGCTCGACGTCGCGCAGATCTTCGACATCGGCGGCCCGAAGGTCCGTGAGACCGCCGGCAAGGCGATCGTGGGCACTCCCGAAGAGCTGAACGCCTATCTGCTGAACGGCTGGCAGCCGGCTCTGGAGACCGACCAGCGGGTCTGGACCGCCCGGGTTATCGACGGCGCGGGCCCCGGGGTCAAGGCCGCGGGCGCGGACGCCCTCAAGGGCACGATCAACGACGTCAAGGCATTCCTGACTGAGGGTCAGTATCAGGCGCGCGAGGCCGACGACCGCGTCAAACTGGTCCAGATCCTCAGCGCCGGAGGCTCCAACACCCAGGCTGCTGCCCGCGCTGCCCTGAACGGATCCATCGAGGACGTCCGCGAGTTCTTGGCGGTCGGGCAGTACGTCGCACAGAACCGCGACCAGGAACGCGCGGGCATCAGCCAGCTCGCGCAGCAGGCCCGAGCGGCCAGCGACCAGGCGGTGCTCGAGACCAGGAACGCGGTCGAG
Organism: Kitasatospora sp. NPDC059812; assembly: GCF_042732075.1. Taxonomy (NCBI): domain Bacteria; kingdom Bacillati; phylum Actinomycetota; class Actinomycetes; order Kitasatosporales; family Streptomycetaceae; genus Kitasatospora; species Kitasatospora sp. NPDC059812. The sequence goes on along the minus strand of NZ_JBHWIO010000092.1, from coordinate 32,087 downwards.
GCCTCGGCCAAGGCCGTGGCCAACTCCCAGCAAGCCAAGGGCGATGCAGCCCGGGCGGCCGCCGAGACGCAGGCCGCAGGCAACGACACCGTCAAGGCTGGCGTCGCGGCCGACAAGGCGGCCTCCGCCGCCGAGCGGGCCGGCGCGGCCGCGCAGACGGCCATCACCGCCGCCCGCGCGGCGAACGGCTCGGCCCGCACCGCCGCCTACGCAGCCTCGCAGGCCGCCGCCGCTGCTGGCGCCGCCTCGCAGGCAGCCTCCCGCGCCCGCAGTGCCGCCGCTGCGGCGGCCGGCGACGCGAGCAATACCGCTGCGGCCCGCAAGGCCGCCGAGGACGCCGACGCGGCCGCGAAGATCGCCGAGGACTCCCAGAAGGCGCTGGAGCAGGCTCAGAAGGCCGCAGGCGAGAGCAAGACCGCGTCCGGTTCCGCTCTCAGTGCCCGTGGCAACGCCGACGCCGCCGCGGGCTCGGCCGAGCAGGCCGGCGCCGCCGCCGCCCGCGCGGGAGCGCAGTCCGACAAGGCCAAGCGCGCCGCCGAGGCCACCCGTCGCCAGGCCGCCGAGGCCGGCCGCGCCAACGAGGCCTCCCAGGCCCTGGCCGGTGAAGCCGCCCAGGCTGCTGCCGACGCCAAGACGCTCCTCGCCTCCGCCGCGTCCCACGCCCACGCCGCCGCCCAGGCGGCGCGGGACGCCGCCGACCACGCGGGCCAGAGCGCCTCCGCCGCGCAGGACTCCACCAACCACGCGGACGCCGCCTCAGGTTTCGCGAAGGAGGCCAAGGACGCGGTCGACAAGGCCAACGGGATCCAGGATCTGGCCCGCCGCGCCGAGGCCGAGGACCTCAAGAGCCGCACCGCCGCTGCGATCGAGGTGGCCAAGACCGAGAAGGCCGCCGAGGCCGACAAGCAGACCGAGATCGAACAGGCACGCCAGGAGGTCCAGAAGTCGAAGACCGAGGCTGACCGCCTCGCCCAGGCCGCCGCCCAGCCCGGCACCGCCCCCGAACAGGTCGCCACCGACGGCCGCAAGCTCGCCCTGCTCTCACGCAAGATCTCCGGCCCCTGGGGCGCCGCCGCCGCAGAGGAAGCCCTCTCCGGCCCGGACGCCGCCGTCCTCGCCTACGTCAAGACCGGCCGCGCCAAGGCCGTCGAACGGGACGACCGCGAACAGGCCACACACCTGTACGAGACCTCCGAGAACCCTGCCGTCCGTGCCGCCGCCTTCACCGCCCTCACCGCCGACGGCACCGCGGCCACAGAGTTCGTCAGCACCGGGCAGTACCAGGCCGCGGCCCCCGACAACCGCCTCCAGATCGCCCGCATCACCGACCAGGCCGGCCCCGCCGTCAAGGCCGCTGGCCTCGCCGCACTGAAGACCAACACCCCCGAGGCACTCCAAGCCTTCCTCGACAAGGGACTCACCGACGCCCAGAGCGCCGACGACCGCCTTGCTACCGCCCGGCTCATCGACAGTGCCGGGGATGAGCGAAAGGCCGCCGCCCGCATCGCCCTCGAAGGAGCGGCAGTCAAGCTGCGCGCCTTCGTAGCCGAGGGTCAGTACACCGCACAGCGCAAGGACCAGCTGGCGGCCGTTCACATCGCCGATGTCACCGGTCTGATCGCCCAGGCCTCTGCGGCCTCGGCCCGCGCCCAGCAGACCGCCGCCGAGGCCCAGCGCGCCGCCGCAGTCGCCCGCGGCGCGGCAGCGGAGGCCAACGGCTACGCCAACACCGCCCAGCAGGCGGCCAACACGGCAGCGGACTACGTCACCACGGCCCAGTCCGCAGCCGACCGCGCTCAGTCCGACGCTGCCAAGGCCGCCCAGTCCGCCAAGACCGCCAAGGCTGCGGAGGGATTGGCCCGCCGGAGCGCGGCAGAGGCCATGTACTCAGCCAAGCAAGCCGGCCAGTCGGCGAGCCGAGCACAGTGGAGTGCCGACGACGCGTACAGCTCCGCGGCTGCCGCAAGGGCGTCGGCAGTGGCCGCAGGTAAGGACGCGATCGCTGCCCAGGCTGCTGCCGATGATGCGTTCAACGTCCACCAGGCCAAGTACGAAGCCGAGGAGAAGGCTGCCCGCGAGGCCGTCGAGAAGGCGCGAAAGGAAGCCGAGCAGGCGCAGAAGGAACAGGACGAGGCGACCGCGAAGGCCAAGCAGGACGCGATCGCCGGGATCGAAGAGGAGATCAAGAAGCAGAAGGAGAAGAACGACGACGTTAACTCCCTCTACCACATCATCTCCGAAGGCATCCACTTTACCCTCGACGTCATCGGCGGCGTCGGCGGCGTCTTCGCACCCGGACTCGCCGACATCGCCGACCTGATCAACTGCGCCTACTACGGGATCGAAGGCAAGGTAGAAAAGGCGACCCAGTCCTGCATCGGAGCCATCCCCATTGTGGGCGACGCCGCAGCGATCGCCAAATTTGTTCAATGGACGAAGAAGTTCGGATCCTGGGGCAAAAAAGCGGCCGAGTTCATCGAGAAGGTGGTCGCGCGAACCCCGAAATCATGCCCCGTCCGCGCCCCTCTTCCAAACAGCTTTCCGGCGGGCACGAAGGTCTTGATGGCGGACGGATCGACCCTTCCGATCGAACAGGTTCGCGTCGGCGACTACGTGACGGCAGCCGACCCCGATTTCGGTGAGACCAGTTCCCGCCGTGTCGATGCCACTATCTACACGCCCGACGACCGAGACTTCACCGACCTCACCATCCAGTCGCCGGACGGCACCACGGCCACCATCACTTCAACCGACCAGCACCCGTTCTGGGCGGAGAACCAGCACGCGTGGCGAAACGCTGCTGACCTCACAACCGGCGATACCGTGCGCACGGCCACCGGCCAGACCGCACAGATCACCACCAGCAAGCACTGGAAGACCCTCCAGCCCGCATACAACCTCACCGTCGACACCGTCCACACGTACTTTGTCATGGCCGGCAGCTCGTCGATCCTCGTACACAACGCGGCAGAATTCGACTGTTGGAAGGTCAGCAGGCTGCAAGAGCATGAAAGTGGCAAGATTGGGCATACAATCTCCAAGCATGTTGGTAAGAGCGATAAAGAACTAATTGACCGTACGGACGTCGACGTCGCCTCCACTTTTGAGGACTGGGCTGGCGCCGAGTTCTCTACGCTGCAAAATATCCGACAGAATTCTGAAAAGGTTCAAGAATTCCTCGATGGGCAAAAATTCAAAGTTGAACTTATTTCCATGGGGGCGCCATGGGGGTCTAGGGCATACCAGCACTCTACTGGTAAATTCGTGACGCCGAATCGAGTGATAACCTGGCTCCGAAAGGACTTGACCATGCCCGAAGGATTCCGAATAGAGACGTCCTATCCTGCACTATGAAAAATTATCCAGAACTCGTGTACCTTGCTCGCGCCTACTTTCACCAGGACTGCATAATTCCCGTCGGGGAGCCGCTGGGGGCACTTCGGGATTTCCTGGAGCATGAGACGGGAGAGATAAAATATGCAGTCCTCAATGATATCGATCAGGCGATTTCCGAGTTGACAGAGCATGACGCCAAGGGGCTATGGCTGCAGAACGGGGATGTAGTTTTTGACCCGACCTCGATTGGTATCCCCTGCCTTGAATGGTTTTCGATGATCGGGATGACAATTCGAAAGGGAATCTCTTCATAGCCTATCCAGGGGATTAAGATCCTCGGTGCCGGTGTGGTCTGGGACCTTACGTCCAAGATCACGCCGGCCGACGTCAAGGGCGCGTTCGATCATCTGCCAGGCCAGGTGCGGCCCGCTCGCGCCGGGCCCGGTCTTCGGTCCAGGACCGGGGCAGGTAAAGGGTCCGCCCGCCGGCGCTCGTCGGGTATCCGGTGCAGTGACCGGAGCGACTCAGCGCAGCCCGGGCCCGGGCCGTAGAAGTCAGCCGGGCCGACGGCCAGGCACCTCGTCTGAGGCGCCTGGCCGTCTCGGTGTTCGCGGGGCTACCGGCGCAGCTTCGCGGGCTCGATGTCGAGGGGGAGTGGGTCGGTGAGCGCGGTGGTCTCGCCGGTCTGGACGAGGAGGTCGGTGTAGATGCCGCGTTCGAGGTGTCCGAGGTAGATGTGGGGGCGGGTTCGAGTTCGAGGCGCTACTGAAGTCGAAAGCGTGATGTCGGGGCCTGGTCGTGGTCAGCCGCACATGATCAGGTCGGCGCCTGCGAGACAGCCATCGATCAGATGGGGGCGGTACTGGATCTTCATGAGGCGCCGCTTGACGGCCTTGGCGAGGTGGTCGACGTTGACGACCGCGAGGTTGCCGATCCCTCGTTTCATCAGCGCCCAGATCCCCTCCTGGGTGTGAGGTCCGGTGCGTGTGAGGAAAGTTGGAAGACCGTCAGCCACTCGCTGTTCGCGGCGATGAACTCCTTCATCTGTGGCATCAGATGGGCGGAGAGGTTATCCCAGGCCAGCGCGATCGGGCCGCCGCGCTGAGTGCGGGCCCGGACGATCAGGTCCCGGTAGTTTCGCCAGGTGAACGCCTTCGGCTCACCCTTTCGGCCCTGGTGGACGCGGAGCCCGTAGATCAGTCGGGAGCGTTCGCCCTTCTTGTAGCAGGCCATCCCGGCTATGGAGACCCGTCCGGACCCCCTGCTGCGGACGTGGACCACAGGGGTGCGGCCCACGCGGCCCCAGGTTCTGGTACGAGGCGGCCTCAGCGTCTGTGTGGCTTCGCCCTCGAAGACCAGCCATGCTCCACGAGCCGCCGCGGTGCTTCCACCTGTGGCCAGACCTCCTCCTTCCACAACTCGACCGCCTGGGCGTCCCGCTCGATGGCCCTGAGGGCTGGCCGCTGCCACGATCAGCCTTGGCGCTTGAGCAGGGTCTAGGTCTCCTCCGCCGCGTCGCTGACGTGTAACAGTCGGCCGATCAGCGTCTTCACCCGAGAGGGTGTCCAGCGCTGGTTCTCTCAGCCGTGCATCAGCGGAGCCCGCTCCAACTCGCGCTCCAGCCGGACGCTCTGCCTTTCGGTCAGCCTGGGGCGCCCTGGTGGGCCCTACAGGAGCCTCGCTCACGTCACTGCCGGCGCCAGTGCTCCACCGACCGGTCACTCACCTGCAGTGCGGTAGCGATCTCCCGGTTCCTCTCCCCGCCCTCGAAGCGTTCCACGGTCTGCAGCCGGATCTGCTCCCGCGCGGCCCTCTCGGTGTCGGTCAACCCGCCGCCCTGCACGTATCTCACAGCTCAGGGCTACTGGAACCGTCCAGAGGCTGTCAGGTAAATGGATCCGGCATCACGCTTTCAGGCTCAGCAGCTCCTCGGGACGAGGGTGTTCTCGTTGGTGCGGCCGGCGGCGTAGTCGTCGATGTTGCGGGTGGTGGCGTCGATGATCTGGCCGACGGCGGTGTGGGTGAAGTAGGCCTGGTGGCTGGTGACGAGGACTTGGGGGAAGGTGACGAGGCGGGCGAGGACGTCGTCGGTGATGCCTTCGATGGAGCGGTCGGTGAAGAAGACGCCGGTTTCTTCTTCGTAGACGTCGAGGCCGACGCCGGAGAGGCGGCCGGCGCGGAGGGTTTCGACGAGGGCTGCGCTGTCGATGAGGCCGCCGCGGCTGGAGTTGACGAGGATGGCGTCGTCCTTCATCCGGGCCAGGGCGCCACCGTTGATCAGGTGGTGGGTGGCGGGGAGGAGGGGGACGTGGAGGCTGATCAGGTCGGCGCGGGTGAGGAGTTCGGGCAGTTCGGTGTAGGTCATGCCGAGGTCGAGGCAGGCCGGGTTCCGGGCGATGTCCCAGCCGAGGAGGTGGGTGCCGAAGCCGGCCGCGATCCGGGTGAAGCACTCGCCGATCTTGCCGGTGCCGACGACGCCGACGGTCATGCCGTGGATGTCGCGGCCGAGGAGGCCGTCGAGGCGGAAGTCGAACTCGCGGGAGCGGTTGGCGGCGCGGGTGAGGCGGCGGTTGACGGCCAGGGCGAGGGCCCAAGCGTGTTCGGCGACCGAGTACGGGCTGTAGTGGGAGACCCGGGCGACGGTGAGGCCGAGGTCGGCGGCGGCGTCGAGGTCGATGTTGTTGAAGCCGGTGGAGCGTTGGGCGATCAGTTTGGTGCCGCCGGCGGCGAGGGCGGCGAGGGTCTCGGCGTCGAGGACGGCGTTGACGCTGCTGCTGACGGCGGGGTAGCCGGCGGCGAGTGGGGCGGTGTCGCGGTTGAGGAACATGCTCAGGCAGCGCAGCCCGTGCCGGCCGGCGAAGGCCTGTTCCAGCAGCGGCCGTTCGTCGGCCTGCACCCCGTACGCGAGGATCTCCATCGGTTGCCTTTCCGCGAGTGGTCCGCTCCACCGGCCACGCTAGCGGGGCCGTCGCGGGGGCGCCCGTCGGACGCACGAGGGCCCGGACCGGTGGCGGTCCGGGCCCTCGACGGGGCGGGGGAGGTCAGATGACCGTCTCCGCCTCCAGGTAGCGCTCCTGCGGGACGGTCTTCAGCTCGGCGACCGCCTCGGCGATCGGCACCAGGTTGATGTTGGTGCCCTGCAGTGCGGTGATGTGCCCGAACGCGCCCTTGTGGACGGCCTCGACGGCGTGCCAGCCGAAGCGGGTGGCGAGCACCCGGTCGTACGCGGTCGGGGTGCCGCCGCGCTGGGTGTGGCCGAGGATCACCGGGCGGGCCTCCTTGCCGAGGCGGTGCTCCAGCTCGCGGGAGAGCTGGGTGGCGATGCCGGTGAACCGCTCGTGGCCGTAGATGTCCTTGGTGCCCTCTTCCCAGTGCATGGTGCCGGGCTCGGGCTTGGCGCCTTCGGCGCAGACCACGATGGCGAACTTCTTCTGCCGGTCGAAGCGTTCGCGGACGACGGCGGTCAGCTTGTCGATGTGGAACGGCCGCTCCGGGACGACGATGGCGTGCGCGCCGGCGGCCATGCCCGCGTTGAGCGCGATCCAGCCGGTGTGGCGGCCCATGACCTCGACGACCATGACCCGCTGGTGGGATTCGGCGGTGGTCTTCAGCCGGTCCAGCGCCTCGGTGGCGACCGAGACGGCGGTGTCGAAGCCGAAGGTGACGTCGGTGGAGGCGATGTCGTTGTCGATGGTCTTCGGGACCCCGACCACCGGCAGTCCGGCGTCGCTCATCAGCTTGGCGGCCTTGAGGGTGCCCTCGCCGCCGATCGGGATCACCGCGTCGATGCCGAGGTCCGCGCACAGTCGCTTGGCGCGCTCGACGCCGTCGCGCAGGTGGCTGGGCTGGACCCGGGACGAGCCGAGGATCGTGCCGCCCTGGGCCAGGATGCCGCTCACCGAGTCGAGGGTGAGCGGCCGGTGGACGCCCTCCAGGAGACCGCGCCAGCCGTCCTGGAAACCGATGATCTCGTCGCCGTGGTCGACCACCCCCCGGTGGACCACGGAACGGATCACCGCGTTCAGGCCGGGGCAGTCACCGCCGCTGGTCAGCACTCCGATACGCATTAGCTTTGCAACTCCCGAGCAGAACCGAGGAACGGCCGGACTACAGGCTGGGACGACGAGCCGTCACCGTAGCGGGGCGCTCCCACGCCGGAGTGGCGGGGAGGTGGCCGCGGGGTGAAGGACCGGCCGATCCGGACAGAACGCCCGAAAACGGCCGCGAAGTCGAGCATACGGCCCCTGGTCCGGCCGGGCAGGAGCCGACGCGGGAGCGGCGCCGTCGGCGCCCCCGCGCGGAAGTGCAGCCTGCTGCCGAGGAGGGTGTGCAGTAGGCAGCCCCATTGTGGTACGTCCGGGGCCGCCCCTGAACCGGGTGACCGCATCGCGGGCACCCGGGCTCCGGGGCGGGCGGACGTACTACGCGGGGCGCGTCGTGGCGGCGATGCGCTCGGCGCGCAGCGCGTCGTACCAGGTGGTGTCGGCCGGCGGCAGGGCGTTGACGTCCAGCGCCAGCTTGATCAGCATGTCGGCCACGGCGGGGTTGCGGGCCAGCACCGGGCCGTGCAGGTAGGTGCCGAACACGGTGTCCCGCCAGGCGCCCTCGGTGCCGTCGCCGGTGCCGTTGCCCCGGCCGGCGACCACGGTGGCCAGCGGCTGGACGCCCTGGCCGAGGTGGGTGACGCCCTGGTGGTTCTCGAAGCCGGTCAGCTGCGGCAGGCCGAGGCGCGGGTCGACGTCGGCGAGGACGTCGCCGACGCAGCGGGCGCCGTCGCCGCGGGTGGTCCAGACGTCGAGCAGGCCGAGGCCCGGCTCGCGCTCGCCGAGGTCGTTGACGAACTCGTGGCCCATGATCTGGAAGCCCGCGCAGACGCCGAAGATGATCGCGCCGTTCTCGGAGGCCCGGATCAGGCCGCTGTCGTTGCGCAGCCGCTCGGCGGCGAGCCGCTGCGGACGGTCCTCGCCGCCGCCGATCAGGTAGATGTCGCCGCTGGTGGGGACGGACTGGTCGGAGCGGACGTCGATCCGGGTCACGTTGAGATGGCGCTGGCGGGCCCGGCGCTCCACGACCAGGGCGTTGCCGCGGTCGCCGTAGGTGCTGAGCAGGTCCGGGTAGACCCAGACCACGCGCAGGCTGCTCTCACTCATCCTCGAAGGCCTTCCGTCACGATCAGATGGGGCTGCAGGCGCGGCATCAGCCGGCCACGACCTTCCGCAGCTGCTGGAAGGCGGTGTAGTTGGCGATGGCCTCGATCCGGCCGGGCGGGGCCATCCGGACGGCCTGCTCCAGCGTGTCCACCACGTGGAACTGCAGTCCGGCGACCTCCAGGCGGACGGCCAGGTCCAGCTTGCGCTGCCCCATCACGAACACCGGGTGCCCGGCGAGGCGCTCGTAGTCGACGTCCCACAGCCAGGAGGTGTCCGTGCCGTCGGCGTCGAGCGCGTTGACGGAGAGGATCACCGGCGCGGGCGGGCCGTCGATCAGCGAGAAGGTCTCCAGCCAGCCGGCCGGGTTCTTGGCCAGCAGCAGCCGGATGTCCCGGCCCTGGTACTGGACCACGTCGTAGCGGCCGGCGACGGCCGAGACCGAGCGCATCCGCTCCAGCGCGACCTGCGGGGAGACGCCGAACACGGCGGCGACGGCGGCCGAGCTGGTGGCGTTGGCCAGGTTGGCCCGGCCGGGCAGCTGGAGCTGGATCGGCCAGGCGCCGCGCTGCGGGTCGATCACGTGGGTGCCCTGGAGCGCCCAGTGCGGGTTGGGGCGCCGGAAGCCGCACTCCTGGCAGAACCAGTCGTCGCCGGGGCGCTGCATCACACCGCCGCAGGCGGGGCAGGACCAGGCGTCCTCCTTCCAGGCCTGCCCGGCGGCCACCCAGACCACCTTCTTGCAGGAGGAGGCGGCCCAGGTCACCAGCGGGTCGTCGGCGTTGGCGATGACCACGGCCTCGGTGTCCTGAAGGCCCTCGCGCCACTTCTCGGCCATCATCCGGGTCTCGGCGGCGCGGTCGAGCTGGTCGCGGGAGAGGTTGAGCAGGGCGATCGCCTTGGGGCGGGTGTCGCGGGCGACGCCCGCCAGGTACTTCTCGTCGACCTCGATCACGCCGAAGCGGGCGTCCGAGCCGCCGGCCAGGGCGGAGGTGATGCCGGCCGGCATGTTGGCGCCCAGGGCGTTGGAGACCACCGGGCCGGCGGCGCGCAGCGCCTCGGCGATCAGGCGGGTCGTGGTGGTCTTGCCGTTGGTGGCGCTGACCAGGACGACGTCGAGGTGGTCGGCGAGGGTGGCGAGCAGGTCGGGGTCGAGCCTCAGGGCGACCTTGCCGCCGATCACCGAGCCGCTTCCGCGTCCGGCCTTGCGGGACACGGCGGCAGCGACCCGACCGGCCGTGACCGCGATCTTGGCGCGGGCCGGCAGCGAGGCGTCGCGTGCGCCTGTGGGCTCCGATTCGGTGCCTGCCATGCTCAGTGGTTCCTCCTTGCTGCGGCACCACCCGGGTCCGGATTAACGGGCCGTCGGGCGGCGGGGACGGGGCCAGCCTACCGACTCCGCCGCCCGGCTCGACGATCCGGACCCCAGGCAGCCTGCTGCGACGCGGCCGGAGGCGCCGCCTCGGGCGCCCTGACGGATCGTCGGGGAAGACGGTGTACGGAGGGGGCCTTCGTCGCTTGGGACGCTCTCCGGGCTCGCGGGGTTCCCGGGTGAGGATGTGGTGAAGAAAAGATCAGCGGCCCGGACGGACGCAGGAGACCGGCTCGTCCGCGGCCAGCGTGGCGGTGATCACCAGGGTGCCGTCCTCGGCCCGGAAGTCCAGCGGCGCGGCCAGCCGACGCATCGCGGTGATCAGCCCGGTGTTGGAGGCGTGGGTCACCGCGTACACGGTTGTCACACCGGCCGCCCGGGCCGCCGCCGAGAGCTGCCGAAGCAGGGCCGGCCCGAGTCCGCGCCGCTGCCAGGCGTCCTCGACCAGCACCGCCAGCTCCGCCTCGTCGTCGTCCCACATCAGATGCCCGAGGGCGACGATCCGCCCGTCGGCGGCCGTCGCGGCGAGGCTGTGGCCGTGCCGGGCGTCCAGCAGGTGGTCCAGGTAGCGGCCGGCGTCGCGGACCGGCCCGTGGTAGCGCAGCCGCAGCGAGGCGGGGGAGCAGCGGAGGTGCATCGCCAGGGCCGCGGCCCGGTCGGCCGGTCCGGCGGGGCGCAGCGTCAGCGCCGTCCCGTCCGCCAGCGTCAGGCGGGACGGCGCCGCCCGGTCCGGCTCCGTCACGGCTCGCGGCCGGTCGACCGGGGGGTGCGGACGGGCGGGCCGCAACGGGCCCCCGGTGAGCGCGGGCAGCCGGGCGGCCTGGCCCTCGGGCGCCGCGCACCTGCGGTCGGACCTGCGGAAAGGCCGGTGCCAGAGCCGTTCGGGGCGAGTGCGTGATGCCGTCATGCCGCCGACGCTACCGACGCCGCGCTTCCGGCCGGTTACGTGATCGTGAACGCAGGAATGACCTGGGCGGTTCCGGAGCGTGACGAGCGCGGCCATGTCCCGGGGGCTCGACGGGGCTCGACCGGCCCCGACCGGACTCGACCGGGCTCGGACACCAGGGTGGCCGACGGGCCTGGGGTGCTCGCCCGGCCCCGACCGGGCTGTTGACCTGAACACGCTCACGGATGGCGCAGAATCCGGGAACGGACGAGCCCCGTCGGATAGGGATGGCTCGGCTTTCCGCCGATCCCACCTCCCCCGAAGGGGCCCACATGTCCTTCCCCTCGTCCCTCCTGAAGAAGTCCGCCCTCGTGCGGCGGTCCGTACTGGGCGTGGCGTGCTGCGCACTGCTGCTGGCCGCGCCGATCGCCCTCGCCCAGCCGGCGGCCGCCGCGGACGGGCCCAAGACGCCCCAGGAGGCCGCCGCCTGCAAGGCTGTCGTCTCCACGCTGCTCGGCGGCTTCGGGTCGATGCTCGCGAACTCGGCGTGCGTCGTCCAGCCGAGCGACAGCTGAGCGACAACTGAGCGGTGGCCGGGCGACGGCTGAGTGACGGCCGAGTGACGGCCGAGCGACCCGGCGGGCCGGGGCCACCCGAGGGACCGCCTCAGGCCCCGGCCACCGCTGCCACATGGGCGGCCGTATCTCACGGCTGCGGTTGAGCGGTCAGGGGTGGGACGGGTCGTCGGGGAGGGTGAGGGTGGCGAGGGCGCCGCCGTCGGGGTGGTTGGTGAAGGTGAGGTCGGCGCCGATGACCCGGGCGTGGCCGGTGGCGATGGTGAGGCCGAGGCCGTGGCCGCGTCCGCGTTCGGGGGCGTTGGTGCGGAAGCGCTGGGGGCCGCGGGCGAGGAGGTCGTCGGGGTAGCCGGGGCCGTGGTCGCGGACGGTGATCCGGTGGCCGTCGACGTGCAGCCGGATCGGCGCGGTGCCGTGCCGGTGGGCGTTGAGCAGCAGGTTGCCGAGGATGCGGTCGAGGCGGCGCAGGTCGGTGCGGACCTGGCGGTCGGCGGCCGCGTCCACGTCCACGTCGACCTCCAGGCCGGTGAGCGTGACGGTGCGGCGCACCGCGCGCTCCAGCGGGACGGGGGCGAAGTCCGGGATCTCGGCGTCGGCGTCGAGGCGGGAGACCTCCAGCAGGTCCTCGACCAGCGAGCGCAGGGCCTGCACCCGGTTCTGGACGAGTTGGGTGGGGCGGCCGGGCGGAAGCAGTTCGGCCGCGGTGACCAGGCCGGTGAGCGGGGTGCGCAGTTCGTGGGCGACGTCCGCCGTGAAGCGCTGCTCGTCCTCCAGCCGCTGGTGCAGGGTGCGGGACATCAGGTCGACGGCGGCGGCGAGGTCGGCGACCTCGTCCTTCCCGTCGACGAGCTCGCCGATCCGGGTGTCCGTCCGGCCGGCGGCGATGCCCCGGGCGGCCGTCGCCGCGGCGCGCAGTCGGCGGCTGATCCGGTCGGCGACGAGCACGCCGGCCAGGACCGTGGTGAAGACCGCGGCGACGACGGTGATCAGGATGATCCGGTCGAGGTCGGCGATCGCCTGCCGGTCCTGGGTGAAGTCCACCCGGACGGAGAGCACCCCGGTCTGGACCGGTCGGGCCGCCCACATCGACTCGCCCTGCGGACCGCCGGCGAGCAGCGAGCCCTCACGGCCGCCGGCCGCGAGCGTCCGCAGCCCCTCGGGCAGCGCCGGGTCGTCCAGGGCGAACCGGTCGGTGACCTCGCCGCGCTTGTAGGTGTCCACGGCGGAGCCGAGCGCGGCGAGCGCGGCGGCGCGGGCCTGGTCCACGTGCTGACGGATCATCGCCTGGTGGACCAGCAGGCCGACGGCCACCGCCACCAGGACGGCGATGGCGGCGACGGCGGTGGCGATCTGACGGCGCAGGGTCATGCCGGACGCCGCAGCTTGTAGCCGAACCCGCGGACGGTCTCGATCCGGCCGGAGCCGATCTTGGCGCGCAGCCGCTGCACGTGGACGTCCACCACCCGGGTGTCGGCGCCCCAGTCGTAGTCCCAGACGCGTTCCAGCAGGGTGGAGCGCTCCAGCACGATGCCGGGCGCGGCGGTGAACTCCAGCAGCAGCCGCAGCTCGGTGGGGGTGAGCGGGACGAGGTGGCCGTCGACGCGCACCTCCATGCTGTCGGTGTCCACCTGCATGCCGTCGAAGCTGCGCAGCGCGGAGGAAGGGGCGTCCGCAGGCACGGCGGCGGTGGGAACGGCGACGGCAGACGCTGCGACGGGGACGGCGGGGTCCACCGGCTCCTCGGGCAGCGCGGGTTCGGCCGGGACCACCCGCACCCGGCGCAGCACGGTGCGGATCCGGGCGACCAGCACGGCGCTCTCGAAGGGCTTGACGACGTAGTCGTCCGCCCCGGCCTCCAGACCGGACACCACGTCGACCGGGTCGGTGCGCGCCGACATCATCAGGATCGGCAGCTGGCTCTCCTCCCGGATCCGGCGGCAGAGGCCGACCCCGTCGAGGAGCGGCAGCATGACGTCCAGCAGGAGGAGGTCGGGGCGCACGGCGTGGAAGGCCTCCAGACCCTCCAGGCCGTCGGCGGCCGTGGTGACCGGGAAGCCGTAGCGCTCCAGGGCCATCCGGGTGGCCTCCCGGATCACCTCGTCGTCCTCGACGAGCAGGATGTGCGGGTGGGCGGGCGCGGCTGCGGGGGTCATGGCTTCGCTTCCGAGGGAGCCGAGGGCGGGCGGACGGGGACCGGGACGGCCGTCTTCGGGGAGGAGACGCCCGCGCCGGCGCCGGCTTCGGGCAGGGAGGGCTGCGGCTGGGCGGATGGGCGGCCGCTGCGCTGGGCGACGGCGGGGCCGGCGGAGGGCGTGCTGGTGGGCGTCTGTGCGGCGCCGTTCGTGGCTCCGCCGGCCGGGCCGGCGATCGGGCCGGCGATCGGGCCGGTGTCCTCGACCTTCCGCTCCAGCAGGCCGAGCCGGACGCCGTCCCACTGGTAGTGGCTGCTGGTCCGGACGAACGCGCCGGTCGGCTCGTAGAGCCACAGGTCGGATCCCACGGTCGCGGCGCTGAACCCCTTCAGCACCTCGACCTGGAGGATGGGCAGCAGCCGGTCGTCGGCCAGCAGGTAGACGTGCAGGACCACGGGCCCGGGGGTGGCGACGGAGACGACCAGTTCGTCCCGCCCGTCGCCGGTGAGGTCACGGAACTCGGGGCTGCGGACGTCGCAGGCGGGGCAGGAGTCCAGGGCGCGCCGCTCCTCCGGGCCCACCGTGGAGTCCTTGGCGAGGAGGGTACGGACGTCGACCGTCTTGATGTCGTGCCCGGGGACGGTCACGTCCGGGACGGGTTGCGGCGCGGCCTGGGTGGCGGCCCCGGCGCCGGTGGCGGGAGGGCGCGGCGGCGGGGAGGCCGCCAGGTCGGGCCAGAGCGGCTGGGCCACCAGCGGCGGCGCCACCGGCTGGGTGGCGCCGTGGTCCTGGAGCCCGCCGGGGGTGGCGCGGCCGAGGGCCAGGGCCGCGAGCGTCACGAGGACGGCCAGGGCGGCGAGGGCCGCCACCGGCACGGCGACGGGCCGGCGGCGGGGTGGGGATGCTGCTGCCACGGTCGGTGCTCGTCCTCCTGGTCTGCGGCGATGCGCCGGTTCGTCCCCGCACCGGCCTCGGTGGTAGGTCGCGTGGACGGCGGTCGGTGGTTCCCGTCCCGCCGTCCCGGCCGCCGCGCCGGTTCGACAGTCGAAACGACCCGACGGCCGGGACGACCGGGACGGCGCGGCGGCTTCAGCCGGTCGCGCCGCCCGGACCGGCCAGGTCCGCCAGGACGATGATGTTGTCCGTCCAGTGCCCGTCCGAGCCGATCCGCCCGCCGCAGGTGATGAGCCTGAGAGCGGGTTCGGGAGTGTCACCGTAGACCGTTTCGGTCGGGAAGCGGTCCTTGGCGGCCTGGAGCAGTGAGCGGACCTTGAAGTCCACGGTGCTGCCGTCCGCGCGCCGCACCTGGATCAGGTCGCCCGGCCGCAGCTTCGGCACGCCGTGGAAGACCGCCGGGCCGTGCGCGGTGTCGTAGTGCCCGATGAGGACGGCGGGGCCGGCCTCCCCGGGCGTCGGCCCGTTGCGGTACCAGCCGACCTCGTCGGCCCGGTCGGCGGCCGGCACTTCGACCGTCCCGTCGGGATTCAGCCCGAGGCCGGTCACCGGGGCGTCCACCCCGGCGGCCGGGACCAGCAGCCGGGTCGGCGCCGAAGCGGCGAAGGGCTTCGGCGCGCCGGCCGGGCACCCGGCGGTCCCGGCCCCCCGGGTGGTCCCCGGGGGTACGGGGCCGCCCCAGGGGGCGGCCGCCGGGTTGTCGGTACTGGAGTTTTCATTTGTATATATCGGTTGT
>NZ_JBHWIO010000092.1:16489-16939 GCF_042732075.1 Kitasatospora sp. NPDC059812 | reverse complement strand
CCGCCGGCGCCCCCCCAGCGCGCGGCGCCCCCCCCCCGCGGCGCGGGCTCCGCGCCCGCCGGCCGGCCCCCCCGGCCCCCCGGCCCCGCGGGGTGGTCCCCGTGGTTCCGGGGCCTCCCGAGGGCGCGGCCGCCGGGTTGTCGGTACTGCCGTGCACCGAGGGCTCGACCCGCACCACCGGGGTGTGCTGGCCGGACAACGCCACGGTGGTGCCCAGCACCAGGCAGGCCAGGCCCGCCGCACCGAACGCCGTCCGGCGCAGTGTGCCCGGGCCGGGGGAGGCCTTGCGGCGCCGCCGGTTGCGGCCACCGCGCGGGAGGCCGTGGCGGGCTGGCCCGTCGGCGCCGGGCGTCCTGTCGGGCTGCCCGCCGCCCGCCGGGGGCCCCGGGCCCACCCGGCCCCCCGCGGCCCCCCCCCCCCCCCCCGCGCGGGGGGGGGCCGGCGCGCGGC